>DATIMB010000278.1:0-1635 GCA_035475875.1 Micrococcaceae bacterium | reverse complement strand
CAGCAGTCCGGTAAGTGTCTGCCCGGCCAGCAGCGTGGGCACCGCGATGGTCAGCATCAGCAACTGCCAGACGAAGGCTGCGGACCGGGTCCAGCGGTAGCCGCGGAACAGGTTAACGGCGACGGCCGCAAGGCCGGCTCCGAAGCCGAGCACCAGAACCAAAAGGAAGATCCCGCTGGCCAGGGAGGCGGGCGCGGAGGTGACCAGGCTGATACCCAGAATGATTCCCACGATGAGTAGCACTACCGCTTCGAGTCCGACGATGACGGCGGCCACAGCCACGCCCGCAGGCCTCTTCGCGCCACCGGAAACGGCACGCTCACCTCGGGAAGCAGGCCCCGAGGAGTCGTCGTTGGGGAAGGCCGGATCATCGGATGGAGGTCTTGACACATGGGCACACTACCGGACATAGTCAAAAGACGGGGAACACCGAGAAAACGGTGTGATGCATCGCTCACCTAAAGAAGCCAATTGACAGGCTAAAACCCCTTGTTTACACGGCGTTAACGTGAAACCCTTAATGAAGTGACCGAGGGGGCCTTGAATGCCCCCTTTATTTATGTAACCGCAAGTGAATTTTTTCACAAGGTCGGTATTCGAACTTTTCTAAGGAGTGAGTGATCAGCATGGACTGGCGTAACCGCGCGGCCTGCCTCGACAAGGACCCGGAACTGTTTTTCCCTGTTGGAAATACGGGTCCGGCCCTGTTGCAGATTGAGGAAGCCAAGAGCGTTTGCCGCCGTTGCCAAGTTGTTGACACCTGCCTGCAGTGGGCACTTGAGTCCGGACAGGACGCTGGCGTTTGGGGCGGCATGAGCGAAGACGAGCGCCGCGCCCTGAAGCGACGCGCTGCACGGGCCCGCCGCGCCAGCTAGCCGTGCCTGGGGCCTAGCCGTGCCGGGGGCGGAGGATCATTTCGATCTCCACCGCGGTCCCGCCGCCTTTGCGCGGTGACCAGTGGATGGTCCCGCCAAGTTCGCTGGTGACAAGCGTGCGCACAATCTGCAGCCCCAGCCCCTCAGGGTAGCTTCCGTCCGGAAGCCCCACGCCGTCGTCGGCCACCGTCACCTTGAGCATCTCCTCGCCGGCGTCGCTGAGGCTGCGGAGCGCCAGCAGCCAGACGGTGCCCTCGCGGTCCTGCAGCCCGTGCTCCACCGCATTGGTGACCAGCTCGTTGATGACCAGGGCCAGCGGAGTGGCAAAGTCGCTGGGCAGCTCGCCGAAGACGCCTTCGCGTTCCGTGCGGACTTTCTGCGCCGGTGAGGCCACCTCCGCGGAGAGCCGAAACTGCCGGCCGATCAGCTCGTCGAAGTCCACGCTCTGCGCCAGCCCCTGGGAGAGCGTCTCGTGCACCAGCGCAATGGTGGCGACCCGGCGCATCGCCTGCTCCAGCCCCTGGCGGCCCTCGTCGCTTTGCATCCGGCGCGACTGCATGCGCAGCAGCGCGGCGACGGTCTGCAGGTTGTTCTTCACCCGGTGGTGGATCTCGCGGATGGTGGCGTCCTTGGTGACCAGCTCCTGCTCGCGCCGGCGCAGCTCGGAAACGTCGCGGCAGAGCACCAGCGCGCCGAAGCGTTCGTGGGCATCGCGCAGCGGGATGGCGCGCAGCGACAGGCTGACGCCGCGCGATTCGAT
>DATIMB010000277.1:0-2674 GCA_035475875.1 Micrococcaceae bacterium | reverse complement strand
GGGAACCGGTAGATTAGTAGATGTCCCTGCGGAGCCAAGGCCGTGTCAGGGACGCCTTCAACCCGCCCCTGATTGAAACGGATTCCACGCGTGGTCCTTCGCCTTTCCACCCTGTTCCTGCGCACCCTGCGCGAAGACCCGGTCGACGCCGAGGTGGCCAGCCACAAGCTGCTGATCCGTGCCGGCTACATCCGCCGCGCCGCGCCTGGCATCTACACCTGGCTGCCGCTGGGCCTGCGGGTGCTGCGCAAGGTGGAGGGGATCATCCGCGAGGAGATGGCTGCCATCGGCTCCCAGGAGGTGCAGTTCCCCGTGCTGCTGCCGCGGGAGCCGTATGAGGTGTCCAACCGCTGGACCGAGTACGGCGAGGGGCTTTTCCGGCTGCAGGACCGCAAGGGTGCGGACTACCTGCTGGCTCCCACGCACGAGGAAATGTTCACCCTGCTGGTCAAGGATCTGTACAGCTCCTACAAGGACCTGCCGCTGAGCCTGTACCAGATCCAGAACAAGTACCGCGATGAGGCCCGGCCGCGCGCCGGCCTGCTGCGCGGCCGCGAGTTCATCATGAAGGACTCCTACTCCTTTGATATCGACGACGACGGCCTGGAGGCGAGCTACCAGGCCCACCGGGGCGCCTACCTGCGGATTTTCGAGCGGCTGGGCCTTGAGGTGGTGCCGGTGACGGCCACGGCGGGAGCGATGGGCGGATCCAAGAGCGAGGAATTCCTGCACCCCACCCCGATCGGCGAGGATACCTACGTCCGCTCGGCCGGCGGCTACACCGCAAACGTGGAGGCAGTCACCACCGTTCCGCCGGAGCCCATCGATTTCACCGCAGCACCTGCCGCCCAGGTGCTGGATACCCCGGATACGCCCACCATCGAGACCCTGGTTACCGCCGCCAACGCCATCGCCCCCCGGCCGGAGGGCCCCTGGACGGCGGCGGACACGCTCAAGAACGTGGTCCTTGCCGTGGACCTGCCCACCGGCGAACGGCAGATCGTCGTCGTCGGCGTTCCAGGCGACCGTGCCGTGGACCTGAAGCGGATCGAAGCCAACATCGGCCGGCACCTGCCCATCGGCGGCGAGGTGGCCGTGGAGGCCGCCGGCGAAGAGGACCTGAAAAAGCATCCCGGGCTGGTCAAGGGCTATATCGGCCCCGGCCTGAGCCTGGACAAGCCGGTGCTTGGCACCGAGGGCAGCACCAAACTGCTTTTCCTGGTGGACCCCCGCGTGGTGTCCGGAACGAGCTGGATCACCGGCGCCAATGAGAGCGGCAAGCACGTTTTCGGGCTGGTAGCGGCCCGCGACTTCGGCTGGGACGGCGTGATCGAAGCGGTGGAGGTGCGCGAAGGCGACGAGGCGCCCGACGGTTCTGGTCCGCTGGAGGCCGCCCGGGGCATCGAGATGGGCCACATCTTCCAGCTGGGCCGCAAATACGCAGAAGTGCTGGACCTGAAGGTGCTGGACGCGAACGGCAAGTTGCAGGTGGTCACGATGGGCTCCTACGGCGTGGGTGTCACGCGTGCCGTCGCCGCCCTGGCGGAGGCCTACCACGACGAAAAGGGGCTGGCCTGGCCACGGTCCGTGGCCCCCGCGGACGTGCACGTGGTCGCCGTCGGACGCGGCGAGGAGATCTTCGCCGCCGCGGACAGGCTGGCCGGCGAGCTGGCCGACGCCGGGCTGGAAGTCATCTACGACGACCGGCCCAAGGTATCCCCAGGCGTGAAGTTCGGCGACGCGGAGCTGCTCGGGGTGCCCACCATCCTGGCCGTGGGCCGCGGCCTGGTGGACGGGGTCGTGGAAATCAAGGACCGGACCACCGGCGCGGCGGAAAATGTCGCGCTGGAGCAGGCTGTGGCCTACGTCGTCAACGCGACCCGAGGTTGATCTCCGGCGTCGAGCACATCCAGCTGGCCACCGTCATCCTGGTCATGGTGGCCGGATTCGCCGCTGGCTGGGTGGACGCGGTGGTGGGCGGCGGCGGCCTGCTTCAGTTGCCGGTGATGCTGATGGTGCCCGGCATTACGCCGGTCCAGGCGCTGGCCACCAATAAAATGGGGTCCATCTTCGGCACCACCACCAGCGCCGTCACCTATTACCGGCGCGTCGGACCCGATTTGAAGACGGCCATCCCGATGGCGGTGATCGCGCTGGGCGGCAGCTTTGGCGGTGCGGTCCTGGCCGCCACCTTGCCGCAGTCGGTGTTCAAGCCCATCATTGTGGTGGCCCTGATTGCGGTAGCCGTCTTCACCGCACTCAAACCGAACGTGGGCGAGCTGACGTCCCTGCGGCACACCGGGCACCGGCATTACCTGGTGGCCTGCCTGATCGGGGCGGTGATCGGCTTCTACGACGGCCTGATCGGTCCCGGGACTGGTTCGTTCCTGATAATCGCGCTGGTGACCCTGATGGGCTACGCCTTCCTGGAAGCCAGTGCCAAGGCCAAGATCGTCAATATGGCCACCAACGCCGGGGCGCTGCTGTTCTTCCTGCCGCACGGCTCACTGCTGTGGGGCGTCGGCCTGCTGCTGGGGCTGGCCAACATGGCCGGCGGTTATCTGGGTGCCCGGACCGCGGTGAAAAAGGGCAGCAAATTCATCCGGATCGTGTTCCTGGTGGTGGTCGGCGCGCTGATCATCAAGCTGGGCTTCGACGTCTGGAACGAGAACTT
>DATIMB010000276.1:0-1733 GCA_035475875.1 Micrococcaceae bacterium | reverse complement strand
GCCTTACCCGCGGACCGCCCGGATGGACTCGCGCAGGGAGCCCATGGTGGCCATCACCGCGGTGGGTTCATAGCCGCAGTGTGCCATGCAGTTGGCGCAGCGCGGGTCGCGGCCCCGGCCGTACTTGTCCCACTCGGTCTCTTCGATCAGCTCCTTATACGTGGCCGCATACCCGTCGGACATCAGGTAGCACGGCTTTTGCCAGCCGAACAGAGAGTAGCTGGGGATGCCCCACGCCGTGCACTGGAAGTCCCGCTTGCCCTCCAGGAAGTCCAGGAACAGCGGCGTGTGGTTCAGCCGCCACCGCTTCCGGTTGCCGTCGGCAAACGCCTTGGAGAACAATGCCCGGGTTTCCTCCACCACCGGGAAGTGCTCCTGGTCCGGGGCCTTCTCATAGGCGTAGGCGGGCGAGATCATCATCTGGTCCACCTTGAGGTCATCATTGAGGAAGTCCATCACGTCGATGATCGTTTTGGGCGTGTCGGTGTTGAAGACGGTGGTGTTGGTGGTGACCCTGAACCCACGGTCCTGGAGCCACCGGATCGACTCCACCGCCTCGTCGAAGACCCCGTCCTGGCAGACGGATTTATCGTGCCGCTCGCGCAGGCCGTCCAGGTGGATGGTGAACGCGAAATACGGGGATGGCTTGAAGTCGAACTTGTGCCACCACTTACGTACCAGCAGCGCATTGGTGCACAGGTAGACAAACTTCTTCTTGGCCACCAGTGCGTTGACGATCTTGTCGATCTCCGGATGCATCAGCGGCTCGCCGCCGGCAATGGAGACCATTGGGGAGCCGCACTCCTCGATCGCGCTGACGGCCTGTTCCACCGGCATGCGGCGGCGCAGCTGGTCAGCCGGGTGCTGGATTTTCCCGCAGCCGGCGCAGCCCAGATTGCAGGCAAACAGCGGCTCAAGCTCCACCAGCAACGGAAACTTGGTATTCCGTTTGAGTTTTTGGACGGCCAGATAGCTGGCCATCCGCAGGTTCTGGCGCAATGGCACGCTCATGGCTGGCGCACCTCCTTGGGTAGCGTGAATTGGACATTTTCTTCGGTGATTCCGTGCTCCTGGAGGTCAACCGGGCCCAGGCCGCGGAGGCCGGCGAGAACGCCGTCCACCAGTGCCGTGGGTGCGGAGGCTCCTGCCGTGAGTGCAACCACTCCGACTCCGGCGAGCCATTCCAGGTCTATGTCTGCCACATCATCGATCAGATGGGCGGCAGTACCAACCCGCTCGGCCTTCTCCACCAGCCGCTGCGAATTCGAGGAGTTGGCGGATCCGACCACCAGGGCAAGCCCGGCCCCGCGGGCCACCTCCGCCAGGGCTTCCTGCCGGTTGGTGGTGGCGTAGCAGATGTCGTCCGAGGGCGGCTGGCGGAGGTTGGGGAACCGCGCCTGGAGAATGTCGACCAGCTCCGCCACCTCATCCGCGGCGAGCGTGGTCTGCATGAGGTAGGAGACCCGGTCCGGGTCGGCGACGGCGACCGTGCGGGCATCGTTGGGGGTCTCCACCAGCAGCGTGTTCGCCGGCCGCTCGCCCATGGTCCCCTCGGCCTCCTCATGGCCGGCATGGCCCAGGAAGATGACCGTGTCGCCCGCGTCGGCAAAGCGCCGCACTTCGGTATGCACCTTGCGCACCAGCGGGCAGGTGGCGTCGATGACGTCCAGCTGACGGCGTTCCGCCTCCGCCCGCACGGCGGGGGAGACCCCGTGGGCCGAGAAAACCACGGT
>DATIMB010000275.1:0-1843 GCA_035475875.1 Micrococcaceae bacterium | reverse complement strand
GGCCGAAGGAATCCGGGAATTCGTGAAGGAGCGCATCGCCGCCTACAAATATCCGCGCCGGGTGGTAATTGTGGATGCACTGCCCAAGGGGCCCACAGGGAAGATCCTCAAGCGCGAAATCGAGGTTTAGGAATCGAGGTGCAGGAGGGCGGCCTGCAGGGGATATTGGAGTCTCAGGCCAGTTCCCAGGTGACCGTGACGGCCGCTTCCGCCGTTGATTCACCGGCCTCCAGCGGCAGAGGACCGCCGGAGGCCACCCGGATCATGGCCGGCATCGGATGTGGCTCCAGGTCGCCGGGATCACCTTCACGGACGGACTGCACAGGACCAAGGCTGCGACCTGCCAAGCCCGCGTAGTGCCCGGCCTTGGTCCGCGCGTCTGCCCAGGCATTGGCCCGGGCCCGTTCCAGGACCGGCGCCGGGTCGGACATACTCGCCTGCAGCCCGTTGAGCCGGACGTCGTCGCCGCCGGCCTCCACCGCGGCTGCCACCGTTTCCCGTGCCTGCTCCCGGTAGCTGAGCCGAACTGTCATGGTGCTGCTCACCAGGTAGCCGCTGATGATATTGCCCAGGCCCTCCTGCCAGCCCGTTTCGGCCCGGATGTTCAGGGCGCTGGTGGTGGTGTCCTGAGGGCCGACGCCGTGCTGGCGCAGCGATTCCAGGACGGCCTCCATGGCCTCGGAGGCGGCCGCATAGGCTTCGGCCACCGATGCCCGCCGGGCCTCGATGCCGATATTGAGGGTGAGGATGTCCGGAACCTGTCCTGCCTGCCCATGGCCGGTAACGGTGATCATTGCGGAACCTCGCTTACTCGTTGGGTGGCGTACGGCTTCGCATAACCGCCTGCTTCCAGGCCTGCAAGCCTTTCGAACGGATTATGGCTGCCTGGATCACCGGCACGCGACAGCGACCAGAGCGCGCACAGTCCGTACAGCGGCAGGAACGGCAAACCCAGGCAGAATGCGTACTGCGTACTATGCCGGGCCTCGTGTCCCAGCAGCGCCGGTCGCGTATCAATGTATGCCCGGCCGGCACGGTAGATCACCACGTTGCCCACCGTAAACGCTCCCGCCACGGGGAGCCTTGGCTTATAGTCGGTGCCGAGGATCAGCCCTTGGGGCCCGCGTTCCAGCCGCGTCCGCGTCGTCACGGCCAGCAGGAGGCCCAGTGGTGTGGACAGGTTGAGCAGGTTTGCGGCAAGCCGCAGTTTCTGGCCCGGCGTCATGGTGCCATCGTAGCGGGGCGGGACCGGAGGACATGCCGGTTCGGCCTCCCGGCACGGTCTACTAGACTGGACGGGGCGGGAGCCATCCCCATCGGTCCCGTCATCCGCCCCTGACGAACTTAGGTAAGAACTGCTAATGCCTGATAACCGGAATGTAGCCTCCGAAGCGCCGGAACCGATGACCGGAACCGTCCCCGCGCCCGACCCGACGGACGAGGCCGCCATTGCTGCCGCCGTCGAACGCGCCGAAGCGGCGTTCGCCGCCGCCTCAAGCCTGGACGAGCTCAAGGCGGCGCGCCTGGCGCACACCGGGGAGAAGTCCCCGCTGAGCCAGGCCAACGCGTCGATCAGGGACCTGCCCAAGGACCGGAAGGCCACCGCCGGAAAGCTGATGGGGGCATCGCGGGGCCGGGTCAACCAGGCGCTCGCCGCCCGGACCGCAGAGCTGGAGGCCGAGGACGCAGCGCGGATCCTGGTTGAGGAGACCGTTGACGTGACCGCCGCCCCGCGCCGCCGCCGTGCCGGGGCAAGGCACCCGCTCTCCACCCTGCAGGAACGCGTCAGCGACATTTTCGTGGGGATGGGCTGGGAAATCGCGGAAGGCCCGGAGCTGGAATC
>DATIMB010000274.1:0-22278 GCA_035475875.1 Micrococcaceae bacterium | reverse complement strand
GCGGGTCGACGTCGGCCAGTGCCGCCGGGGACCATGCAGGGCTGCGGTCCTTGTCGATGACCTGCGCTCGGATCCCCTCGCGGAAGTCCGGCTGGGCCAGCACGCGGAGCGAGACCCGGTATTCCTGGCCGAGCACGTCCTCCAGGGTGGCCAGGTGTGCGGCGCGGCGCAGTGCTGCCAGCGTCAGGGTGACCGCGGTCGGCGAGTTGGCCAGGATCCGTGCGGCTGCGTCGGCCGCTGCGGACGCCGCCGTGGACTGCAGCGCAGCGACAATGTCCCTGGCGTCGTCGAAGGCGTAGCATTCGTCAATCCAGCCGCGCTCGGCGGCCAGCGGCGAGGGTGGGGGTTTGGGTTCGGCCAGTCCGCTGACCACCTGGCCGGCATCGTCGTGGGCCAATGCGTCGGTCAGGGCGGGGATCCGTTCGCTGGGCAGAAAGTGGTCGGCCAGGCCCAGCACGACGGCGTCCGGCCCGGTTGCGCTGGAGGCCGTCAGGGCCAGGTGCGTGCCCAGCTCGCCGGGTGCCCGGGAAAGCAGGTAGGTCCCGCCGACGTCGGGTACGAAGCCGATGGTGGTCTCCGGCATGCCGACCTTGGTCCGCTCGGTGACGATCCTGGTGTTGCCGTGTGCGGACAGGCCCACTCCCCCGCCCAGCACCACGCCGTCCATCAGGGCGATGTAGGCCTTGGAGTAGCGGGCTATGAGTGCATTGAGCCGGTATTCGTCGGCCCAGAACTGTTCGGTCTGCTGGCCGCCGCGCTGGACGTCCCGGTAGATCGCCACGATGTCCCCGCCGGCGCACAGTCCGCGCTCACCCGCACCCGACAGCAGGACGGTTGCGACGCCGTCGTCGTTCTCCCAGTCCGTGAGGGCCTTCGCAATGTCCCGCACCATGCCGTGGGTCAGGGCGTTCATGGCCCGGGGCCGGTTCAGGATGATATGGCCCAGCCTGCCCTGCCGACGGAGCAGGATCTCAGCCTGGTCACTCACCGGTGGTCCTCCACCAGCATCCGTCCCACGATCAGGCGCATGATCTCGTTGCTCCCTTCGAGGATCTGGTTGACCCGCAGGTCCCGGACAATTTTTTCCACGCCGTAGTCGGTCAGGTAGCCGTAACCGCCGTGCAGCTGCAGGGCTGCGTTAGCCGCATTGAAGCCTGCGTCGGTGGCCACGCGCTTGGCCATGGCGCACAGCCGGACCTTGTCCGCCGCTCCCCGGTCCAGGGCGTCGGCGGCCCGCCAGAGCAGCGTCCTGGCTGACTCCAGTTCCATATCGATATCCGCCAGGGTGAAGACCAGAGCCTCCTGGCGGGTCAGCGGGGCACCGAATGCGCTGCGCTCCTTCAGGTAGGCCACGGCCTTCTCCAGCGCGGCCTGGCCGCCGCCCAGCGAACAGGCTCCGATGTTGATGCGCCCCCCATTGAGGCCCTGCATGGCGATGCCGAAGCCGCTGCCTTCCTCCCGCAGCCGGTTGGCTACCGGGACGCGGACGTTCTGGAAGATCACCTGGCGCGTCGGCTGGGCGTTCCAGCCCATCTTTTTTTCGTGCGGGCCAAAGGAGAGCCCGGGCAGCCCGTCCGGAACCACCAGGGCCGTGATGCCGTGGCTGCCGGTGTCCGCGGTGCGCACCATCACGACGTAGCAGGCCGCGGCGCCTGCACCGGAGATAAACTGTTTGACCCCGTTAAGGACGTAGTGGTCGCCGTCACGGACGGCCCGGGTGGTGATGGCGGCCGCGTCGGAGCCGGCTTCCGGCTCGGTCAGGGCATAGCTGGCCAGCTCCTGCATGCCGGCCAGGCGTGGAATCCAGGCGGCGCGCTGCGCGTCATTGCCGAACGTGTCGATCATCCAGACCACCATGTTGTGGATGGAGATGTAGGCGGCGATGGTGGGATCCGCTTTGGCGAGCTCTTCGAAGATGAGTACGGCGTCCCGGCGGGTCAGGCCGGAGCCGCCGTACTCCTCACGGACGTAGATGGCCCCCATGCCCAGCGCCCCGGCCTCGGCCAGGACCTCGACGGGGAAGTGCTTCGCGGCATCCCAGGCGGCCGCGTGCGGCGCCAGCGCCTCGGCGGCAAAGCCGCGCACTGCCTTGACCAGAGCCTGCTGGTCCTCATTGGGTTCAAACATCGTCAGCCCTTTCCGGTTCTGCCGCAGCTAAGCTATCGGGTCACCTTCCCGGTGAGGGAGGCAAGAGGCCGCAGGAACAGCGGCCGGGCCAGGAACCACGCCGCCACGGTGACCACGAT
Organism: Micrococcaceae bacterium; assembly: GCA_035475875.1. Lineage (GTDB taxonomy): Bacteria > Actinomycetota > Actinomycetes > Actinomycetales > Micrococcaceae > Arthrobacter_M. Next base: position 20,032 of record DATIMB010000274.1, on the reverse strand, counting down.
GGAGGCTGCGAAAATCCAGAAGCCGAGCCAGCTGCCGTCATTGCGGCTGGCGTACATGTGGTTGAGGTTGTTCAGCGCCCCGGTGGCCAGCACCAGCGTCACGTGGACAATGACGAACAGCACAAAGAACAGCATGACCGGGTAATGCACGGCGCGGGCGGCCGTGATGGGATAGATCCTGTTCAGTTTCGCGGCGTTCTTGGGCCATGCCCCGGACATCCGCAGTCCGGTGATGATGGCCAGGGGGGCGGCGATGAACACAATGACAAAGTAGGAGAGCAACTGCAGGGCGTTGAAGTTGGCCCAGCCGTTCTCGGTGGGCCAGTCCAGCGAGGCGTACTGCAGGCCGGTCGACACGGCCTGCGGGAAAACGTCCCAACCGGTAGGCACAATGCGCATCCATTGGCCGGTGGCAAAGAGCAGTACGAAGAACACGATGCCGTTCAGCACCCACAGCGCGTCCAGGCTGAGGTGGAACCAGAGGTCCAGGCTGATCTTCTTCGGCGGGTTTTTGGTCCGCAGCAGCCCCTTGTTGTTCCGGGTCCAGTTCGCCTTGGGCCGCGCGGTGGTCCGCACCATCCATCCCGAGCGGATGATCAGCACCAGGAAGAACATGTTCAGGAAGTGCTGCCAGCCCAGCCACGCGGGCAGGCCCACCGGCGCTCCGTCGGGCAGGGCGGCGTGGCCGGGATAAGCGGTGAGAAAGGACTGCACGGCCGGCAGCGTTCGAAGCCATTTGGCCAGCAGCACCAGGACCAGGAGTACCAGCACCGCTGCGGCGGCGATCAGTGCCGGTCTGAACCAGGCCGGTTTGGTGGTGGTGGATTTGGTCGACAGGGACATGGGACTTCGAATTCCTCTCCGGAAGCCGGGGGGCTAGCCGCGTTGTTTGATGGCCTCGATCAGCTGCGGCACGACGCTGAAGACGTCGCCCACGATGCCAAAATCGGCCACGTCGAAGATCGGCGCATCCGCATCCTTGTTGATCGCCACGATGGTCTTGGCCGTCTGCATGCCGGCCCGGTGCTGGATAGCCCCGGAAATCCCCAGCGCAATGTACAGCTGGGGTGAGACCGAGACGCCGGTCTGGCCGACCTGGAACGTCTGCGGCACATAGCCGTCGTCGACGGCGGCGCGGGATGCGCCCACCGCTGCGCCCAGCACGTCCGCGAGCTGCTCCACCAGGACGAAGTTCTCCTTCGAGCCCAGTCCGCGGCCGCCGGAAACCACTGTCGCGGCACCCCGCAGTGCCGGACGCCCGGAGTCCGCGGCGGAGTCGTCGAAGCTCTCGATCACCGCGGCCGCTCCGGCCTCCACAGCCACAGCCGTCGTCGTCGCCTGCGCCTGCACGGCAGGGGCGCGGTCCTCGACGGCGCCCTGCCGCAGGGTCACGATCACCGGGCCGCCCTCGACGGCGGACTGCACGGTGTAGGAGCCGCCGAAAATGGAGTGCGTGGCCAGGATCCGCTCCCCCTCCAGCTGGACGTCGACGGCGTCGAGCAGCAGTCCTGCCCCGGTGCGCACCGCCAGGCGTGCGGCCACCTGCCGGCTCTCCACCGAGTTCGCGGTCAGCACCGCGGCCGGTGCCAGCGCGGCGACGGCGGCCGCGAGCGCCTCCAGGGCCGGGGCGTCCATCAGTGTTCCGACCTGGTCGGATTCCCCAACGTAAACCTGCTGCGCGCCCAGCTCCCCTAGCCGGGCAACCAACGGCTCGGCGCTGCCGGGAGCCGCGGCCACCACCGCCACGGGGGTGCCCAGTTTCGCGGCCGCGCCGAGCAGGGCAGCGGCGGTGTTCCGCGGCTCGCCGGAGGCGGAGGTTTCGATCAGTACCAGTATGTTCGCCATCCCAGTCTCTCCTTTGTCAGATCAGCGCGTCAGACCAGCCCGTCAGACCAGCCCGTCAGATCAGCCGGCCGGCGACCAGGAACTCCACCAGCTCACCCGCGGCGCCGCCGTCGTCGACCAGCTTCCGTCCGGCGGTGCGCGCGGGCCGTTCCTCGACGGAGACCACTACGGAGCGGGCACCTCCGCCAAGTGCCGCCGGGTCAAGGTCCAGCTCGGCAAGCGAGAAGGTGTCCAGGGGCTTCTTTTTGGCCTTCATGATGCCCTTGAAGTTGGGGAACCTGGCCTCGGCGGCCCGCTCCGTCACGGACACCACAGCCGGAAGAGCCGCGCGCAGCGACAGGGATCCGCCGTCCACCGTGCAGTGCCCGCTGACTGCGTCAGCCCGGATGTCCACCGCATCCAACGACGGCAGCAGCGGCAGCCGCAGGTGTTCGGCCACCATGGCCGGCACCACCCCGCCGCGGCCGTCAGTCGACTCGTTGCCGGCCACGACCAGGTCGTAGCCGGTCCGCTCCAGGGCCGCGGCCAGCACCCGCGCTGTCCTCGGTGCATCCGCACCGGCCAGCGCGTCGTCCAGCACGTGAACGGCCGCATCGGCGCCCATGGACAGCATTTTCCGCAGCGACTTCAGCAGCGTGTCCGGGCCCATGGAGAGGACCACGACCTCTGTGTCCTGATGGTCGTCCTTGTACTGCAGGGCCACCTCAAGCGCCCGCTCGCTAATCTCGTCGGGCACGTTTTCCCCGGCCTCCCGGTCAAGAATGCCGGTCCGGGGATCAAGGCGCCGCTCCTCCTCCGTGTCGGGGACCTGCTTCACCAGTACCACGATTTTCATGGGCCTCCTCCTGCTCCGTCGACGTCAGCAAGACCGTTGGAACCAAAGATACTAGGGGTTCCTACTATTTGCTAGGTGCCGCCCGGGTGCCGGCTGTGGGTGCCGGGCCGTAAGCGGCTTCCTGCTCTCCTGGCTGGCGGCCCTGGCCATCTGGAGATTCCGGCCGTATCGAGGACAAATGGCAGTCCGCGGTCCGGGCCCAGGGGGATCCCGGGGCCGCGAGCGCGCTACCCCGGCCCTGAACGCGTGCGCGTAGCCGGCCGCCGCCGTTGGCCATCGCGTACCTTTTGGCTTGCCCGGGTATGCGGGCAAGAATCGGCGGTTCCCGGATGCCCCTTGCGGCGGGGTCAGCAGGCGAAGATGTTCCACCAGGCGGTGTGCGAGGCGCCGGGGGTGAGCCGGACGACGTCGGTGCCGGAGTTGAAGGCGTCCGGCGGGCAGGTCATCGGCTCGACGGCGAGGCCAAGCCGGCTGGGCAGCGGCGCGGGTTTGTCCGCGGTGTGCACCTGCAGCCAGGGGCAGGCCTGGTCCCAGCGCATGCCGACACCGGTTCCCGCCGGGTCCCGGAGCATCAGTTCGGCACGGCCCTGCCGGTCCCAGCCGATGCCGGTGAACGCGTGGTCAATTTCCACCCCGCCCAGCAAACGGGGCGAACGGTAGTCGAAGGCGTGCCCCTGCACCGGCTGCAGGTCCACGGGCAGCAGCCGGTCCGGGGTGACCGCCAGGAAACTGTCCGCCGGCAACTGCAGGACCCATTCGTCCAGCGGGGAACTTCCGGCCAGCAGGTACGGGTGCGGGCAGACACCATAGGGCGCCGTCCGCTCCCCCACATTGGCGGCGGTGACGCGGGTGTGCAGGCCCCCGTCGTCCAGCCGGTAGTGAACGCGAAGGTCCAGGGCGAAGGGATAGCCCTGGGTGGGATCCAGCCCGCAGCGCAGGGTGAGCGAATCGCCGTCGTGCTCCACCGCCTGCCAAGGCACGTCGTGGACCAGCCCGTGCAGTGCGGTGTTGCGCTTGGGCTCGTTCACGGGAAGGTGCAGGACCTGCCCGTCGTGGCGGAAGGCGCCGTCGGCGATCCGGTTGGGCCAGGGTGCGGCGATGATGCCGCGGTAGTCGGGGATCGGCCCGCCTGCCGGGAACGGCACCACCAGGTCCCGGCCCCGGTGGGTCAGCCGGCGCAGGGCCGCGCCGTGGACGGTGACGGCGGCGGCATAGTCCCCGCAGCGCAAAACATACTCGCCCGGCCCGGATTCCGTTCCGGCTTCCGACCTCTGCTCCCTGGCGCCGGTTGGATGCGGGCGCAGGTCCATGGCCACCGGCCCGTCTGCCGTCACAGCCCGCCGGCCAGCTTGTAGTAGGCCTGGTTCCAGCGGATTTCCTTCTTGAACTGGCCCAGCGTGGTGCCCTCCCCGATCAGCAGCAGTTCGGTGCGGGCCATTTCGGCGAAGTCCTCGAAGGTCTCCACGCCCACCGCGGTGGTGAGCACGGTGTGGTGCGCGGCTCCGGCGGTGAGCCAGGCTGCGGAGGAGGTGGCAAAGTCCGGCTTGGGTTCCCACAGGGCGCGGGCCACCGGCAGGTTGGGCAGCGGCGCCTCCAGCGGGACGACCTGCACCGCGTTGGCGACCAGGCGGAACCGCTCGCGCATGTCGGACAGGGCGACGACGACGCCGGCTCCGGGGTCGGTGTCGAAGACCAGGCGGACCGGGTCTTCGCGGCCGCCGATGCCCAGCGGGTGGATTTCCAGCCGGGGCCGGGAGGTGGTCAGCGACGGGCAGACCTCCAGCATATGGGCGCCCAGGATCTTCTCCTGGCCGGGCACCAGATGGTAGGTGTAGTCCTCCATCAGCGAGGCGCCACCGGGCAGCCCGGACCCCATTACCTTGGCGGCGCGGACCAGGATCGCGGTCTTCCAGTCGCCCTCGGCTCCGAAGCCGTAGCCGTCGGCCATCAGCCGCTGCACGGCCAGCCCGGGCAACTGGCGCAGCGCGCCCAGGTCCTCGAAGGAGGTGGTGAAGGCCGCGGAGCCGTTGGCTTCCAGGAAGGAGCGCAGTCCCAGCTCAATCCGGGCACCGTAGCGCAGCGATTCGTGCCGCACGGCGCCGCGGCGCAGCTCATCGGCCACGTCGTAGAGCTCCTCGTACTCAGCCACCAGCGTGTCCACATCCGACTCGGCCGCGGCGTGCACGGCGTCGGCCAGCTCGTTCACCGACCAGGTGTTCACCGACACGCCCAGGCGCAGCTCGGCCTCGGTCTTGTCCCCCTCGGTGACGGCGACGTTGCGCATGTTGTCCCCGAAGCGGGTCAGCTTCAGCCCGCGGACGGCGGCCCAGCCTGCGGCTGCCCGCTGCCAGGTCCCCACCTGACGGGCGACCTCGGGGTTGGAAACATGCCCCACTACGGTCTTGCGCGGCACGCCCAGCCGGGCCTGGATGTAGCCGAATTCCCGGTCGCCGTGGGCGGCCTGGTTCAGGTTCATGAAGTCGAAGTCGATGTCCGCCCAGGGCAGCTCGACGTTGGCCTGGGTGTGCAGGTGCAGCAGCGGTTTGCGCAGCGCGTCCAGGCCCTGGATCCACATCTTCGCCGGCGAAAACGTGTGCATCCAGGCGGTGACTCCGATGACGCGGTCATTGGAGTTGGCCTCCAGGGCGGTGCGCCGGATCGCGTCCGAGTCCGTCAGGACCGGCTTCCAGACCAGCTTCACCGGAACGTCGGAGGCGTCGTTGAGGGCCTCGGCGATCTGCTGGGACTGGTAGGCGACCTGTTTGAGCACGTCCTCGCCGTAGAGGTGCTGGCTGCCGGTCAGGAACCAGACTTCGTAGCCATCCAGGGAGAGGGAGGCGGCGCCGGTGCTGTGCGCGGTGGTCATGGGACTCCTTTATGAGGGGGTGAATGTATAAGGGGTGGAATGTGGCTTCAGGGAGGTGACTGGGGTGCCGGAAGCGGCTATTGGCCGTAGACGTTCTGGTAGCGGGAGTAGAGCGAGCCGATCAGTTCCGGGTCAAGGGGCAACGGTTGGCCCAGCTGGCGGGAAATGTGCACGGTGCGGGCCACTTCCTCGCACATCACGGCGGCCTTGACGGCGCTGCGGGCGTCCTTGCCGATGGTGAAAGGTCCGTGGTTGGCCATCAGCACGGCGGGGGAATTGGACCCCTCGAGGGTCTCCACGATGCCGCGGCCAATGGAGTCGTCCCCGATCAGCGCGAAGGGTCCCACCGGGATGTCGCCGCCGAATTCGTCGCCCATCATGGTCAGCACGCAGGGAATGGCTTCCCCGCGCGCGGCCCACGCCGTGGCGTAGGTGGAATGGGTGTGCACCACTCCGCCCACGTCCGGCATATGCCGGTAGACGTAGCCGGCGGCCGCGGCGTCCGACGACGGCGACAGGGAGGGATTCTCCCAGTCCCCTTCCGCCGGGCTCCCGTACAGGTCGGTGACGACCATCGATTCCGGGGTGAGCCGGTCATACGCGACGCCGGAGGGCTTGATCACCATCAGGTCGGTACCGGGAACGCGGGCGGAGACATTCCCGGCGGTCCAGACCACCAGTTGGTAGCGGGTCAGCTCCGCGTGCAGGGCGCAGACCTCGGCCCGGGTTGCGGCAATGGCGTCCAGCAGTGCGCTCATCGCAGCGCCTCCGCCGCCGGCACGCCGACCCCTGCCGAAGGCGCCGCCGGAAGGACCGCGGTCGGAAGGACCGCCGTCGGCTCCTTCGTGGCGAAGCCATCGGCATCCTCCGCGGCCGCCGTCGGCTCCTGCTGGCTGGAACCGTTCGCTCCCAACGCCATGCGCTGGATGGCCTTAAGCCGGTGCATCACGTCGTTGCCGCCGCGGCCGAAGTAGTCATGCAGGGCCGTGTACTCGGCGAAGAGCGCATCGTAGGCCCAGACATTCTCCGGTACCGGGTGGTAGACATCGGCCGGAGCGCTGCCCATCGCCTCCGAGGCCGAGCGCACATCGGGATAGGCTTCGGCGGCCACCGCGGCATGGATTGCCGCTCCCAGCGCGGGCCCCTGGGCCGAGCCGATGGTGCGCAGCGGCAGGTTGATCACGTCCGCGTAGATCTGCATGAGCAGCCGGTTTTTCGGCAGCCCGCCGGCCACCACGAACTCGGTGACCGGGACGCCGGAGGCATTGAACGCCTCGATGATGGTGCGGGTGCCGAAGGCCGTGGCCTCCAGCAGGGCGCGGTAGATGTCCTCCGGGCGGGTGGCCAGCGTCTGGCCCACGATCGTTCCGGAGAGTTCGTGGTCCACCAGGACAGAACGGTTTCCGCTGTGCCAGTCCAAGGCGATCAGGCCGTGCTCGCCGATCCGCTGCCCGGCTGCCAGCCCCGTCAGGAACTCGTGGATGCCCAGCCCGCGTTGCGCGGCGTCGTCGTAATACTGCCCCGGCACCCCGTTGGCCACAAACCAGCCGAAGATGTCCCCCACCCCGCTCTGCCCGGCCTCGTAGCCCCACAGCCCGTCCAGGATCCCGCCGTCCACCACGCCGCACATCCCGGGCACGTCCCGCAGCTGCGCACCGTTCATCACGTGGCAGGTGGAGGTGCCCATGATGGCCACCATCTGCCCCGGGGCCACCGCCTTCGCCGCCGGGGCGCTCACGTGGGCGTCCACGTTTCCAACCGCGACGGCAATACCCTCCGGCAGGCCCGTCCAGGCCGCGGCCTGCGCGGTCAGCGTCCCTGCGGCTTCGCCCAAACGGCCGATCCGGTGCTCCACTTTCTCGGCAACGAAGTCCGTAAAATCCGGATTCAGCGCGGACAGGAACTCCGCGGACGGGTACCTCCCGTCCTGGTAGATGCCCTTGTAACCGGCCGTGCAGGCGTTACGGACATACTCCCCGGTCAGCTGCCAGACGATCCAGTCCGCCGCTTCCACCCAGTGCTCCATCGCCGCGTAGACCTCGGGGTCCTCCTCGAGCAGCTGCAGCCCTTTGGCGAACTCCCACTCGGAGGAAATCAGGCCGCCGTAGCGGCCCAGCCATTCCTCACCCCGCTCCGCGGCCAGGGCGTTGATCCGGTCAGCCTGCCGCTGGGCCGCATGGTGGCGCCACAGCTTGACGTAGGCGTGCGGCCTGTCGGCAAACCGCGGCAGTTCATTCAGCGGAGTCCCATCGGCCAGCGTGGGAACCATGGTGCAGGCGGTGAAGTCGGTGGCAATGCCGATCACATCGGCGGAGCTGATCCCCGCCGCCCTGATAGCCTCCGGAACGGCATGGCGGAGAACCTCGCGGTAGTCGTTGGGGACCTGCAGCGCCCAGTCCGCGGGCAGTCTCGAGGCTCCCCGAACAGGCAAAGAGTCCGTAATGACGGCGTGTGGGTAGTCGAATACGCCACTGCCCAGTTCGGTGCCGTCGGATACCCGTACGACGACGGCCCGGCCGGAGAGGGTGCCGTAGTCGACACCTATGACGTAACGGGGGCCAGGGTCGGCCGGACCGGTTTTCGGGGAATGCATTGGATACCTCCGTCCGGCCGAGGGAAGGCCTCATTGCCGGGTTTGAGCTGACTGGAAATGGCGGACGACTGAAACGGGCACTTCCGGAGGGAGGCGTCCTGCCCTTGGCTCATCGAAAGCGCGTTGACCCCAATTGTGAGCGCTAACAATTGCGGATGTCAAGGAATCACCGCACGGACGCGATTGCTTCGGCGCGGCTCTTGACATCCGCGCTGTCGCATCGTTTAGACTGAGCCCGTTCATGTGAGCGCTAACAATTGGAGCGCGGGATGGCCCGGGCGGTTCTCCCAGCAAGACAACGTCGTCAGAGCAATCAAAGGAAACAGCAATGAAACTTCAGAAGTTGATGGTGGGCGCCCTGGCGGTTGGCCTTGCCCTGGGCACTGCCGGTTGCGGAAGCCGGGGCGCCGCCGCCCCCGCCGCCGCCGGAGCAGATACCAGCGGTTCCCTGGTAGGCATTGCCATGCCCACCAAGACATCCGAACGCTGGATCAAGGACGGGGACGCCATCAAGGCCTCCCTGGAGAAACTGGGCTACAAGACGGACCTGGAATACGGTGACGACAAAATCCCCCAGCAGGTGCAGCAGATCAGCAACATGATCACCAAGGGTGCCAAGGTCCTCATTATCGCTTCCATCGACGGCACCGCCCTGAGCGACCAACTGGACAGTGCGGCCAAGGCCGGCATTAAGGTCATCGCCTACGACCGCCTGATCAACGGCAATAAGAACGTGGATTATTACACCACCTTCGATAACGAAAAGGTCGGCGTGCAACAGGCCACGTCGCTGCTGACCGGCCTGGGCATCCTGGACAAGGACGGAAAGGAAACCGGCAAAAAGGGTCCTTTCAACGTCGAACTCTTCGCCGGCAGCCCGGATGACAACAACGCCACGTTCTTCTACGACGGCGCCATGAAAACGCTGAAGAAGTACCTCGACGACGGGACCCTGGTCGTCAAGAGCGGCCAGACCGGCTTCACCCAGATCGCCACTCTGCGCTGGGATCCCGCGACCGCGCAGAAGCGCATGCAGAACCTGATTGCCAGCACCTATTCGGGCGGCGCCAAGGTCGACGGCATCCTGTCGCCCTATGACGGACTGTCCATCGGCATCATCTCCGCCCTCACGGGCTCCGGCTATGCGACGACGGCACTTCCCGTCATCACCGGCCAGGACGCCGAGGCTGCTTCGGTGAAATCGATCATCGCCGGCCAGCAGTACTCGACCATTTACAAGGACACCCGCGAACTCGGCAAGCAGGCCGTGACCATGGCCGACGACCTGCTCAAGGGCAAGACCCCCGAGGTCAACGACACCACCAGCTACGACAATAAGGCCAAGGTCGTTCCGACCTTCCTGCTGCAGCCTGTCGTCGTCACCGCGGACAACTACCAGAAGGTCCTGGTCGACGGCGGCTACTACAAGGAATCGGACCTGAAATAGCCTCCGGGGGCCGCGGCCGCAATTGCGGCCGCGGCCCCAACAGCTGGCGCACAACCCTTCTCCGTCCGGACCACCGGCGCTAGAAATAGGACCCATCGTGACAACAAACATTCTTGAGATGCGCGGCATCACCAAGACCTTTCCGGGAGTCAAAGCGCTCCAGGACGTTTCCCTGGAGGTGGTCCGTGGAGAGGTGCACGCGATCTGCGGCGAGAACGGGGCCGGAAAATCCACCCTCATGAAGGTCCTGTCCGGCGTCTATCCGGCCGGTTCCTACGAGGGGGAAATCCGCTTCGAAAACGAGCTCTGCCAGTTCAAGGACATCAAGGGCTCCGAGGCAGCCGGTGTGGTCATCATCCACCAGGAGTTGGCGCTGAGCCCCTACCTGTCGATCGCCGAGAATATCTTCCTGGGCAATGAGCAGGCCAGACGCGGGTTCGTGGACTGGAACAAAACCAACCTGGAAGCATCCCGGCTGCTGGCCAGGGTGGGCCTGAACGATAATCCCATCACCAAAATCATGGACCTCGGTGTGGGTAAACAGCAGCTGGTGGAAATTGCCAAGGCGCTGTCCAAGGAAGTCAAGCTTTTGATCCTCGACGAGCCTACAGCCGCCCTCAACGACGAGGATTCAGCACATCTGCTGGCCCTGATCAAGCACCTGCAGGGCCAGGGGATCACGTCCATCATCATCAGCCACAAGCTCAATGAGATCAAGGCCGTCGCAGACAAGGTGACTGTCATACGCGACGGCCGGACCATCGAGACGCTGGATATGCACGCCGATGAGATCTCGGAAGAACGCATCATCAAGGCGATGGTCGGCCGCGACCTCGACAACAGATATCCGGACCACACTCCGACCATCGGGGACGAAATCCTCAGGGTGGAGGACTGGACCGTCCACCATCCGGTGGACCAGGTCCGCCAGGTGGTCAAACAGGCGAACCTCTATGTCCGGGCCGGGGAAATCGTAGGGATTGCAGGGCTGATGGGCGCCGGACGCACCGAACTTGCCATGAGCATTTTCGGGCACAGTTACGGCACCAGGATCAGCGGCCGGATCTACAAGAACGGCCAGGAGATCCGGACCAACACCGTCGCGGCCGCCATCAAGAATGGCATCGCCTACGCCACCGAAGACCGCAAGCACTACGGCCTGAACCTGCTGGACAACATCATGCGCAACGTCTCCGGGGCAGCCTTGGACAAGATCTCGCGCTGGGGATGGGTGGACAGCAACAAGGAAAATATCATCGCCAACGGCTACCGGAAGAGCATGAACGTCAAGGCTGCCACGGTTGCGGCCATCACCGGCAAACTCTCCGGCGGGAACCAGCAGAAGGTCGTGCTGTCCAAGTGGATGTTCGCCAATCCCGATGTCCTCATCCTCGACGAGCCAACCCGGGGCATCGATGTGGGGGCCAAGTACGAGATCTACACCATCATCAACAAGCTCGCCGATGAAGGAAAGGGGATCATCGTTATTTCCTCGGAGCTGCCCGAGCTGCTGGGTATCTGCGACAGGATCTACACCCTTGCCGAGGGCCGGATCACCGCGGATGTCCCGCGCGAGAAGGCCACCGCCGAACACCTTATGCAATTCATGACTCAAGAAAAGGTCCAGGACGTACGATGATCACTCTCCGCACCGCCCTCAATTACCTCGCAGGCCAGTTGCGCCAGATCGGCCTGTTCATCGCCCTGATCGTCATCATCCTGTTCTTCCAGGTCACGACCAACGGCATCACCCTGGCACCGATCAACGTGTCCAACCTGATTGTCCAGAACAGCTACATCCTGATTCTTGCCGTCGGCATGGTGATGGTTATCATCGCCGGCCACATTGACCTGTCGGTGGGTTCCGTCGTCGCGTTCGTGGGCGCCATGTCCGGCGTCATGATCACGCAGTGGCACCTGCCATGGTGGCTCGCCATCGTCCTGTGCCTGGCCCTGGGCGCACTGGTAGGAATGTGGCAGGGGTTCTGGATCGCGTACTTCGGTATCCCCGCCTTCATCGTCACGCTGGCCGGGATGCTGACTTTCCGCGGCCTGACCCAGATCGCCCTGCAGAACCAGCAGATCTCCCCCTTCCCCGACGCCTTCCGCGCCCTGGGCAGCGGCTTCCTCCCCGACCTCGGCGGGGGCACCTCGGCCCTCGAGCCGCTGACCGTGATCCTCGGGGTGCTGGCAACCGCCGCGCTGGTGTTCCAGGACCTCCGGCAGCGTGCCATCCGCCGCAAGCACAATCTGGAAGACGAGCCGCTGGCCTGGTTCGCCGCGAAGCTGGTCTTCACGGCCGCCCTGATCCTGCTGATCACCTACCTGCTGGCGGGTTACCGCGGCACGCCGATTGTGCTCATCGTCCTCGGCCTGCTGACCGTGGTCTACTCCGCGGTGATGGCCAACTCTGTCTGGGGCCGGCACATTTACGCCATCGGCGGTAACCGGTTCGCTGCCGAACTCTCCGGCGTCAAGGTCAAGCGCGTCACCTTCACCTTGTTCATCAACATGGGAGTCCTGGCCGCGCTGGCCGGCCTGGTCTTCACCGCCCAGCTGAACCTGGCCAACCCGAAGGCCGGGGACGGCTTCGAGCTGGATGCAATCGCAGCCGTGTTCATCGGCGGCGCCGCGGTCACCGGAGGCATCGGCACCGTGATGGGGGCCATCATCGGAGGCCTGATCATCGGGCTCCTGAACAACGGCATGTCGATCCTCGGTGTCGGGACGGAGTATCAGCAGCTCATCAAGGGCCTGGTGCTGCTCGCCGCCGTCGCCTTCGATGTCTTCAACAAGCGGCGGGCCGGGGCAGTCCGGCTTCCCAGAAAAAGGCGTGAGGCTCCCCAACCGGAGGGGTCCCGGACCAAGGAAACTATCGGGGTTTAGGCCGGGTTTAGGCTGTGCGCGCGGCGCCGTTGCGGGGTTTCAGACCCCCGACGGCGCCGCCGTCGTCTGCCGTACCACCAGCCGCGGGCTGACGATGGCGGTGGCGCCCCGTTCGCCGCCGGCCAGTTCGGCCAGCAGCACCTCGATGCACCGTCGCCCCAATTCGTCGAAGCCCTGCCGGACAGTGGTCAGCGGCGGGATGAAGAACCCGGAATCCGGCTGGTCATCGAAGCCAACGATCGAAACGTCGTCCGGGACCCGGACCCCGGATTCGTGGAATGCGCGCAGCAACCCCAAGGCCATCTGGTCATTCGCGGCGAAGACGGCGCTGGCCTCCCGTTGCCGCGCCAGTTCCAGCCCCACCCGGTAGGCGTATTCGGCGCTCCAGTCCCCGCTGAGCAGCAGGGAGTCGTCAAGCCCCGCCTCGGCCAGCGTCTCGCGCCAGCCCCGGATCCGCTCCGCGCCGTCAATCCACGCCTCGGGCCCGGACAGATGCCCAATTTTGGTGTGGCCAAGATCGATCAGGTGCTGGACCGCCAGCCGGGCTCCCAGACGCTGGTCCACGGCGGCGCAACTCACTCCGCCTCCCCCGATCGCCCCGACCATCACCACCGGAACCGCAAGATGCAGTTCCCGGAGCGCCTCGGAGGTCACGGGGTGCGGGACCAGCACTACAATGCCGTCGACGGACTGGTCCAAAAAGTGACTGACTGCCTGGTCGATGCTGGCTTTGGTCACCTCGCCCAGTCCGGCGATGCTGACGAAGTACCCGGCATCCCTGGCCGCCTGTTCGACGGCGAGCAAGGTATTGGCGGGCCCGTATTGCGACATCTCAGCCGCGAGCACACCAATCGTCTGCGATTGGCGTGTTACCAGGCTGCGGGCTGCGATGTTGCGTCGGTACCCGAGCTCGGCGATGGCCAGTTCCACCCGCTCGCGCGTCCCGGGGCTGACGTTAGGATTGTTGTTCAGCACCCGCGACACCGTCTGGTGCGACACTCCCGCCACCTTGGCCACGTCCTCCATGACCGGCGGCCGGCCGTGCCCCTCCCCTGTTCCGCGCATCCTGCACCCTTTCAACGACCCGGTCCGACCGGCGGATGCCATCGGTAACGAAGGGTCCCGCACGGTGCTGTTAGCGCTAACATAGCATGAGTGGGCCCGGTTAACAGGTCTCCGCTTAGCTTCCGAAAAGGATACCGCCCCGTCCACCACGTCCCGGCCACTGGATAGCGTCTTGGCTGCCCGGCCCCGACTCCCGCGGCCTCCGCGGCACCTCCCTGACTACCGCCGCTTCCGGACACGTCGCCCTGGCCTGGGCCGCCTTCTGCCAAAACCTCTTTCAACGTTGTAAAGTGCATATCCAAGGATGCTGGGACCCTGCATCGGCTGATGAAAGGAACTGAATGGCCATCACCATGCGGGAGGTCGCCCGTGTCGCGGGTGTCTCGATCAAGACCGTCTCCAATGTCGTCAACGACTATCCGCACATCCGCCCCGACACCCGCCGGCGGGTGATGCAATCTATCGAGGAACTGGGGTACCAGCCCAATCTCTCGGCCCGCGGGCTGCGGTCCGGACGCACCGGTGCCATCAGCCTCATCATTCCGGACCTGAAAAACGCCTACTTTGCCGAGCTTGCGGACGCGGTCATGACCGCCGCTTCCAGGGTGGGCCACGCCGTGATGATCGAACAAAGCGGTGGCGACCGGGAGCGGGAGCTGGAAATTTTGCACGGACCCAGGATGCGCATGGTGGACGGAGTCCTCTACAGCGTCCTCGGACTCGGGCAGGAGGACACCGCCCTGATCGATATTTCCACTCCCGTCGTCCTGCTGGGAGAAAGGATCTTTAACGGGCCCACGGACCACGTGACCATGAAGAATGTGGAAGCATCCCAGGCCGCAACCGAGCACCTGATCTCCCTTGGCCGGCGACGGCTGCTGGCCTTCGGGGCACACCGGGATGAAGTTATCGGTTCCGCCGGCCTGCGTCTGGAGGGGTACCGCCGCGCCCTGCACGAGGCGGGGCTGCCCTACCTGGAAGAACTGACGGTCGATGTGCAGCAGTGGCATCGCGGGGACGGCGCGGAGGCTATGCGTGCGGTTCTGGACGAAGGCATCCGGTTCGACGGCATCGTTGCATTCAATGACTCCATCGCCCTGGGAGCCATGCGCATTCTGCAGGAAGCCGGGATCGCCATTCCCGAAGACGTCGCACTTATCGGCTTCGACGACATCGACGAAACCCGCTATTCCCTCCCCACCCTGTCAACTATTGATCCGGGCCGTCCGGAAATAGCCGAAACCGCCGTGCGGATGCTGCTGGAACGGATACAAAGCCACGGGACGGATATTCCTCCCCGGGAGTTCGAGGCGGCCTTCCGGCTGATCGAGCGGGAATCTACAGCGCTCCCCCACCTCTGACGCACACGGACATATTCGCGCCGATGCTTGACATGTAATCCCAGTCACATGATGATTGTTTTACATCGATTACCTACAACGATGTAAAAACGATCTCCGAGCGACTACTTCAATCAGAAGGCTTCCCTCCTCTCCCGCTTAGCTGACCCTGCTCGGCCGGCACACGCCTCACCGGGACATCGGGGAACGAAGTCCACCAAGGCATCATCGAAGGGAATTCAATGAAAAGGAAAGCAATTGCTGCCGCTCTGTCCGCGGCTGCCCTGGCGGCCACTCTGTCGTCCTGTAGTGGCGGCGCTGATGGTGCGTCCGGCGGGGCAAACACGACAAACTGCACCAATAAAATTGTCCACCAGGATGCGCCCAAGGTTTCGGTGTGGGCCTGGTACCCGAACATGGCCAAGGTGGTGGACAACTTCAATAATGCCCACACCGACGTCCAGGTCTGCTGGACCCTGGCAGGTCAGGGAGCCCCCGAATATGCCAAATTCCAGACCGCAGTCGAAGCCGGCAAGGGAGCTCCTGACGTCATCATGCTGGAGGCTGACCAGCTGACCGGTTTTGAACTCCAGAACGCCCTCGTAGACCTGAGCCAGTTTGGGGCCAACGATGTGAAGAAGAACTTCAGCGATGGCGCCTGGAAGGACGTCTCACAAGGCAGCTCGGTCTATGCCATTCCGGTCGACGGCGGTCCGATGGCGATGATCTACCGGAAGGACATCCTGGACAAATACGGCATCACCCCGCCCACCACCTGGCAGGAATACGAGGCAGCGGCCCAGAAGGTCAAGGACGCCGGCGGACCGGCATTCGGTGACCTCGGCAGCAATGTGCCTGCCGCCCTGACCGCTCTGATGGCGCAAAAGGGCGCCGTGCCGTTCAAGTACAGCCTGGCCGACCAGAAGAACATCTCCATCAACCTGGACAGCCAGCCCGTCAAGGACGTCTTGAACTACTGGGCGGGGCTAGTCAAAAAGGGACTGGTCGGAACCCAGGATCAGTTCACCACGGATTACATCTCCGGTGTTGTCGGTGGAAAGTATGCCACCTACATCTCCGCGGCCTGGGCACCCGGATACCTGACCGGTGCAGGCGTCGGCAAGGGCACCGAAAAGGGCCAGTTCGCCGTCGCTCCCCTTCCGCAGTGGGATCCGGCGAGCCCGGTGTCCGTGAACTGGGGCGGTTCGACCTTCGCGGTGACCTCGCAGGCTACGGACAAGAAGCTCGCCGCAGAGGTAGCCGAGGGAATCTATGCTGATGACGCTTCACTGACCGACGGCTGGAAAACCCAGACGATCTTCCCGCTGAACCAGGGAGTGCTGAAGTCGGACGCGTTCATCAACAATCCCGTCGATTTCTTTGGCGGACAAACGGCCAATAAGGACATCTATGTCCCGGCCGAAAACGCCTACAAGGGATTCGACTACAGCCCGTTCACCGTCTACTACTATGCCCAACTCCAAGCCGAGACCGTGAAGATCAACTCCGGCAAGATCACCGGCGACCAGGCAGCCACCGAACTGCAGAACACCATGGTTACCTACGCCAAGAGCCAGGGTTTCACCATCAAGTAGGCCTTCGGTGCGCTCATGACCGCTGGCAGGCGGTCATGAGCGCACCGGATCCGATCGAGAGAGAAAGTTGCAGGACAGATCATGGCAAACCACGGGACAACAGCGACGTCGGCGCCACCGGTCACGGCGTTGCCGCGATTAACGGAACCTCCAGCACCCCAGAGGCCGACGCGGACGGGCAAGGAGAGAATGACACACCGCCGGGCCCGCACAGGCTGGATCTTTATCGCCCCGTTCGGGGTCGTCTTCGTGGCCTTTCTGCTAGCCCCGCTCGGCTACGCGCTCTACCTCAGCCTGTTCACCAAAGGACTGGCCACCGGTACCCGGTTCAGCGGACTGGAGAACTACGTCCGCGCCTTTACCGACCCGCAGTTCCTCAAGGGCGTCTGGTTCGTCATCCGCTTCTCCGTGGTGCTGATACCCGTACAGATGGCTGTTTCCCTGGCCGCGGCCCTGGTCCTGGACAGCCTGACCACACGGTTGGCGAAATTCTCGAGGCTCATGATCTTCCTCCCCTACGCCGTACCGGCCGTCATCGGCGCGCTGATGTGGGGCTTCCTCTACAGCCCGTCCTTCGGCCCCATGCAGCAGATATTCTCGCTCGTCCACGCCCAAGCCCCCTTCCTGCTCAGCCAGGACAACGTCTTTTACGGGCTGCTCAACGTCGTTACCTGGCAGTGGGCCGGATACTACATGATCATCATCTACGCCGCGCTGCAAGGCATCGACCCCTCCCTGTACGAGGCGGCAACCATCGATGGCGCCTCGCCCCGGCAGATCGCGTTCAAGATCAAGATTCCCCTCGTTTCCGCCGCGCTCGTGCTGATACTGGTTTTCGCACTGATCGGAACCCTGCAGTTCTTCTCCGAGCCCCAGATCCTCGGCCCTGTCGCCAACGGCAGCATCACACCGGATTTCACCCCGAACATCTACGCCTTCAACCTGGCCTTCAGCTATGCGCAGTTCAACTACGCCTCGGCGATCTCCTTCGCCCTGGGAATCATCGTCTTCATCGCCGTCTACCTCTTCATGTTCGCCACCCGCAAACGAGGAAGCAGCCTCTCATGAGCGCACCATCAACACAGCTCCCCCAGCCGTCCCCGTCAACACGGCGCCTGCAGGCCTCGCGCCGCGCCCGCCCCCGCCGGAACATCGTGGCCCACCTCTTCCTGGCCGCCCTGGTCCTGTACTTCCTGGTGCCGATCTGGTGGCTTGTGGTCGCCAGCACCAAGGACGCCCCCGGCCTGTTCAACGGGTCCGCCGGCGCGATGTGGTTCGACAAGAACTTCAACCTGGTCGCCAACCTCCAGGACCTGTTTACGTATAACGGAGGCGAGTACCTGCGCTGGATGGGCAACTCGCTGCTGTACGCACTGAGCGGCGGACTGGGCGCGACAGCGATCTCCGTACTGGCAGGCTACGGATTCGCCAAGTACCACTTCCGGGGCAGGAACTTCACCTTCGCCCTGCTGCTGGGTTCAGTCATGGTGCCACTGACCGCGCTGGTCATCCCGACCTTCATTCTGCTGTCCAACCTGAAGCTGACGGACACCATCTGGGCCGTCATCCTGCCCTCGCTGCTAAGCCCGTTCGGGGTATATCTGATGCGCGTCTATACGGCCGAAGCCGTCCCCGACGAGCTGCTTGACGCCGCCCGCGTCGATGGCGCAGGCGAATTCCGCACCTTCGTCCAGGTGGCCCTGCCGCTGCTGCGCCCGGCCCTGGTAACGGTACTTCTCCTCTCCGTCGTCGGCACCTGGAACAACTACTTCCTCCCGCTGGCAATGCTCTCAACATCCAAGCTCTACCCGCTGACTGTCGGCATCGGACTGTGGGAACAACTGGCCTCCTCCAACAACGGCGGCGGCCACTCCCTTTGGAGCCTGATCATCATCGGCTCGCTGGTGTCCATCATTCCCCTGGTCGTAGCCTTTTTGACCCTCCAAAAGCACTGGCAGGGCGGCCTGTCCCTGGGCAGCCTCAAATAATCCGCCACACGGCGTCCCTTCCTCCCCGCCTGACGAAAGAAGACCATGGCAACCGCACGCCTCACCATCGACCCGCAATTCGTAGTGGGCCCCGTCAACCCCCGCCTGTTCGGCTCCTTCGTCGAGCATCTGGGCAGGTGCGTCTATGACGGCATTTACGAACCGACCCATCCGGCGGCCGACGACGACGGGTTCCGCGCCGACGTCGTCGCCCTCGTCGCCGAACTTGGCGTCTCCACCATCCGCTACCCGGGCGGGAACTTCGTCTCAGGCTTCCGTTGGGAAGACAGCGTGGGGCCAAAGGACCAGCGTCCCCGCCGGCTCGACCTGGCATGGCACTCCACTGAAACAAACCAGGTAGGCCTGCACGAATTCGCCGGCTGGGCCGAAAAAGCCGGCAGCGAAGTCATGCTCGCCGTCAACCTCGGCACCCGTGGCACCCTGGAGGCCCTGGACCTGCTCGAATATTCCAACATCGATCACGGGAGTGCACTGGCCAACCAGCGCGCCGCCAACGGACGCCGTGAACCGTTCGGGATCAAAATGTGGTGCCTGGGCAACGAGATGGACGGACCCTGGCAACTGGGACACCGTTCCGCCGACGACTACGGCAAACTCGCATCCCAAACAGCAAAAGCCATGCGCCAACTCGATCCCTCGATCGAACTCGTCGTCTGCGGATCCTCAAGCGCCCATATGCCCACCTTCGGCGAATGGGAACGGGTCGTCCTCAGCCACACGTACGACGACGTCGACTATATCTCCTGCCATGCCTACTATGAGGAAAAGAACGGCGACCTCGCATCCTTCCTGGCCTCCGCCGTCGACATGGACCATTTCATTGAATCCGTCGTTGCCACCGCCGACCATGTCAAAGCGGTCAGCGGCAGCAACAAAACCATCAACATCTCCTTCGATGAATGGAATGTCTGGTACCTGGACCGCTACCACAAGGTCGACAAGATCGAAGGCCTCGACAATTGGCCCATCGCGCCCCGGCTCCTCGAGGACATCTACTCCGTGGCCGACGCCGTCGTCTTCGGGAACCTGATGATCTCACTGCTCAAGCATGCCGACCGCGTCACCTCCGCTTCGCTGGCACAGCTGGTCAACGTCATCGCACCGATCATGACCGAACCCGGCGGACCGGCCTGGAGGCAGACCACGTTTTTCCCCTTTGCCCTGACCTCCCGGCTCGCCAAAGGAAGCGTTCTGGACGTCAAACTCGACAGCGGAACCTATGACACGCAGGCCTACGGCACCGTCCCGCTCATCGACGCCGTGGCCACGCACGACGCCGCCACCGAAACCACGTCCATTTTCGTCGTCAACCGGTCCCAGACAGACGAAATTTCCTTATCCATCGACCTGACCGCCCTGCAGGGCGTCATCCTGCTCGACGCGCAGACGCTGGCCGATCCCGACGTGTACGCCAAGAACACGCTCGACCAGCGCGACCGGGTGGCACCCTTCCGGAATAAGAGCGCCATCGTCAGGGAGGGGATGGTCGAAGTCTCCCTGCCGCCCGTCTCCTGGACGGCGATCAGTGTCGGTTAAGCCAGTCGCATCCTC
>DATIMB010000273.1:0-7354 GCA_035475875.1 Micrococcaceae bacterium | reverse complement strand
CAGCCAAGCCACGCACCTCCAAAGCCGGACGCAACCTGCCGGCCGCCATCGTCGTCGGACTGGGCCTGCTCTTGCTGGTTTTGGGCGGCCTGCTGCTCTATCCCGTTGCACTGACCGTCATTGTGGCCGGCTTTGCCGCCGTGGGCGTCTGGGAGGTCAGCCGGGCCCTGTTGCAGCGCCGGATTGCCGTGCCGCTGGCACCGGTGCTGGTTGGCACGGTAGCCATGCCCCCGGCGGCATACTTCGCCGGCGCCGAGGGATTGCTGTTTGCCCTGGTGGCCAGTGCGGTGGCGGTGTTGGTCTGGCGCTGCCTGGACCCGGACGAGGGGGCCGTGCCCAGCATTTTCGCCGGAGTATTTGTGCTCGCCTGGATCCCGTTCATGATGAGTTTCGTCTTCCTGCTGCTGCGGGCCGGCGGTCCCACGACGGGGATTACGTGGCTGTCGGCGCCCCATGTTGGGGCCCTGCAGGTGGTGATCATGCTCCTGCTGGTGGTGGCCAACGACACCTTCGGCTACTTGGTCGGAGCCACCTTCGGCAAGCACCCGATGGCGCCGAAGATCAGTCCCAAGAAATCCTGGGAAGGCTTTGCCGGGTCCGTGGCGGGCGCCGTCCTGGTGGGCGTGCTGGCCACGGTCTTCCTGCTGGGCCAGCCGTGGTGGCTGGGCCTGGTGCTGGCCGTGGGCCTGGTGCCCGCCGGCACGGCCGGGGACCTGGCCGAGTCGATGGTCAAACGGGAGTTGGGAGTGAAGGACATGAGCAGCATCCTTCCCGGACACGGGGGAGTGATGGACAGGTTGGACTCGATTCTGTTTTCCGCGCCGATGGCGTTCCTGATTTTCACGGCGCTGGCGCAGGTCCAGGCCTGAGTCCGTCCCGGCGCGGGTGTCCCTGCAGGCCACCACCAGCATTGCCACGTAGGATGTAGTGCAGAAAGAGGCTGAGAGAGCCGGGGACCGGCACTGCCCGATCCGGCAAGGAATGTTCTGGCACGAACGGCAGTTTGGCAAGAACGGCAAGGAACAACTGTGAGCGTGGACGATCACCAGCGGGCAACTGCGCCCTTTGCGCGGGTAGGACGCAACGAACTGGGGTACAACGTCAAGCAGGTTGACCAGTTCTTGAGCCGCGCGCGCGCCTTCTACACCTCCGAGGACAGCAGCGAAAGGGCCCTGAGCAGTAAGGACGTCCGGTCCGTGGCGTTCGACCCGGCCAAGGGCGGCTACCAGGCGCAGGCGGTGGACGCGGCGCTGGACCGGCTCGAGGACGTCTTCGCCCAGCGTGAGCGTGACGACCTGATCGCCGGCCAGGGCGAGGAAGCCTGGCTGATGCAGATCGGCAGGATCTCCGCCGTGCTGCGCGGCAGGCTGCATCGGCCGGACGGTGCCCGGTTCCGGCGGCCTAAGCGCAATGTCCGCAGCTACAGTGTGGCGGACGTGGATGGGCTCTGCCACCAGTTGCTGGAGTACTTTGAGCACGACAGGCCGTTAAGCGTGGACGTGGTGCGCCGGGCGGTCTTCGGTGCCGCGCAGGGCAAGCACGGCTACGAAGAGAGCCAGGTGGATGCGTTCATGGACCGGGTCGTGGAACTGATGGCCTCGATCGACTGACCGGTCCCGGTTCAGTGGTGGTGCTGGGCCGGGTCATGCAGCAGCGGGCTTTGCGGATCCGACGACGACGGGCCGGGGACGGCCGGTTGGTGGCTCCCATGCCCGCCGTGCGGAACGGCGAAGTGGCCGGCCGAGCTGGCAGCCAGGCCGGCCGTCGCTACCGCGGAGACCAGCACTGCGGAGATGAACATCGAGCCCAGCATCCATCCCGGACGGACATCCTTCGTCCAGGGCCCGGACTCGGCGTCCCCTGCCCTTGCGCTGCCGGCCGGCTGCTGCGGCGGACGGTGCCGGCGCAGCCAGCCGGCACAGCCCAGGATGGCCAGTTCCAGGACGATCGTGCAGGCCAGCGTCAGATCGAACCGGCGGTGGCTGACCGGCAGTTGCCACAGCCCGTAGATGAACACCGCCAATTCGAGGGCGACGGCAGTCGGCAGCACAACCCGCATGGCGCGCTGCCAGGCCAGCTTATCCGCCCGGAGGGATTGCACGGACCAGCACAGCAGGAACATGGCGGCGGCGGCCAGCAGAACCGCCGCCGCGAAATCGGCCAGACCGGGCGGCCCGGGCAGACCGGGCACCGGGCCCCCGTCCGCCGCAGCAGCCTGCAGGCCGGAAACCAGGACGTTGGAGCTGAGCCCGAGCGTGAGCACGCCGGCTCCGAGCCCGGCCAAGGCGGTAAAGAGCCTGACCGCTTCCGGCAGGAAGGCCACTTTCACAGGTCCGGCGGCAGCGGGTGCAGCCTCGGGTGCGGCCGCGGCCCGTTGCCGGACGGACCGGATCCCAGCCGGTGCACCCGGCACCGAGGGCAACGCTCCCGCTCCCGGTCCGCCGTCGGTCCCCGTGCCCATGTGCCAGGACATGATCAGACGGTCCGGCGGTCCGGCTCTCGGTGCGCGACCACAGCCTTGTCCTGGGATAGCCCGACGCCCAGCAGCAGGACCGCGCTGGCCAGGTGCAGTACGTTGTCCGCACCGTTGAGGGCAATGATGTTCAGCGGGGAGTCGAGCAGGAACAGCCCCACAATCCCCACTAGCAGGTACACCCCACCCACCGTGGTGTTCACGGACCTGGCTGCCGGAACGGACTTCAGGCCTGCGGTCAGCAGCGCCGCCCCGATGAGCAGATGGATGACGTTATGCAGCGGGTTCACGGCGAAGACGATGAGATTGGCGCCCTGACTGGCAAAGAATCCGATGCCGGCCGTGACGAGGAATCCGAGGATGCCGACCAGGAGGTAGACGGCTCCGAAGATGGTGGCGATCAGCCTGTTGGGTGAGGTGCGCATGGTTCCAACCTTCCGTTGTGCGGGTCCCGAATGGGCGGGCTCCCGGCGTGGTCGAAGTTCCTGGCGGAACTTTCACCGGTAATTCGCTGCGCCGGCCGCCGCGGATGGGACGGGACGGAAAGAAATTTTGCACGCTCAGACGCGGCTGCCGAGTCCCCGCTCCGGGCGGAACCGACGACGTCGGCGCAGGCTTTGCGCTCAGCCTGCGGTCCGCGGTCCCCGCAGCAGCAACGGCTCCAGCCGGAAGGGCACCAGCTCGCCCATGGCCAGGGACGTGTCCGTCCGTTCGACGCCGTCGCACGCCAGGATCTTGCCATTGATCCGGAAGAGGTCCTCCGCATCCGTGGACACGACGCGGACCAGCAGGTCCGCCTGGCCGGTGAGGCCGTAGGCCTCCAGGACCTCCGGGATTTCCGCCAGCGATTTTGCCAGCGCCGCCAGTTTCTGCTGCTGGACGTGCACGGAAATGAAGGCCATCAGCGGATACCCCAGGGCAGAGGGATTGATCCGGCGCTCAAAGGAGAGGAAGACGTTTTTCTTCTCCAGTGCGGCCATCCTTGCCTGCACGGTATTGCGGGACAGGCCCAGTTTTTGGGCCAGTGCGACGACGGTGCGGCGCGGGTCTTGGGCGAGGGCCATCAGCAGCCGCGTGTCGGTGCCATCCAGGGGTTGCATAGTGCGCAAGGTTAGCATGGTGTTTGCCGTGCATATGGAGCAGAATGCTCAATCCGAGCAGGATCGGTTGTGCCTGTTGGTGCATGTGAGTATGGTCACAGTACATATGGGCAATGGAGCCCATGGTCGGCCGTGGTCAAAAAACCGTGGCTGAAGCGAGGCCTGGATCCACAAGATCCCGGGTCCGACGGACAAGGTGCAAAGGTGTGCAGCTATGTTAGGTGACGAGAGCGGCCCCACCCCGGGCCCGAACAAAGACCGTGGCTCCGCTCCCGGGGACACCCCGCCTGCGGCGGTCACCCCCGGTTTCCTCCAGCTCATCACCCCCGAGGGGGTTCGGGTCAGCAGTCCGGAACTGGATCCGTGGGTGCAGGACGTGACCGACCAGCAGCTGTGCAGCCTGTACGAGGACATGGTGGTAATCCGCCGGATCGACGTGGAGGCCACCCACCTGCAGCGCCAGGGCGAGCTGGCGCTGTGGCCACCGCTGCTGGGCCAGGAGGCATCCCAGATAGGATCCGCCCGCGCGTTGCGCGATGACGACTTCGTGTTTTCCAGCTACCGGGAAAATGGTGTGGCCTACTGCCGGGGCGTGGACCTGACGGACATCATCCGGGTCTGGCGCGGCAACGCCTCCTCCGGGTGGGATCCCTTCGAAATCAACATGGCCACCCCGCAGGTCATCATCGGCGCACAGACCCTGCATGCCACCGGCTACGCACTGGGCATCCAGAACGACGGCGCGGACTCGGCGGCGATCACCTACTTTGGCGACGGCGCCACCAGCCAGGGCGATGTGAACGAGGCGATGGTGTTCGCGGCAAGCTTCCAGGTTCCGGTGGTCTTCTTCTGCCAGAACAACCACTGGGCCATTTCCGAACCCGTAGGATTGCAGACGCACATTCCGCTCGCCAACCGCGCGCCGGGCTTCGGCATTCCCAGCCTGCGTGTGGACGGCAATGATGTGCTGGCCGTGCTGGCGGCGACCAGGATCGCCCTGGAGCGCGCCCGTACCGGCGGCGGCCCCACCTTCATTGAGGCGGTCACCTACCGGATGGGCCCGCATACGACCGCGGACGACCCCACCCGCTACCGGGACGCGAACGAGCTGGAGGACTGGGCGGGCAAGGACCCGATCAGCCGCCTCGAGGCCCTGCTGGAAAGCAAAGGCCTGCTGACCGCCCAATTGCGTGCCGCCGTCGACGGTAAGGCAGACGGGGTGGCCAAGGAAATGCGCGCCGGCTGCATTGGCCTGCCGGACCCCGCACCGCTGGACGTCTTTGCGAACGTCTACAGCACGCCGAATTCGTGGCTGGACCGCCAGCGCGACCACTATTCCCGCTACCTGGCCGGTTTTGAGACTGCCTCCGCTGCCGGCGCGGAAGGGGGCAACTGATGTCCACCATGACCTTCGGCCGCGCCATCAACGCCGGCCTGCGCAAGGCGATGGAAAATGACCCGAAGGTCGTCCTGATCGGCGAGGACATCGGGAAGTTGGGCGGCGTCTTCCGCATCACCGACGCACTGCAGAAGGACTTCGGCGGGCACCGCGTCATCGACGCGCCGCTGGCCGAATCCGCGATCGTGGGCACCGCCGTCGGACTGGCCTACCGCGGCTACCGCCCGGTCTGCGAAATCCAGTTCGACGGGTTCATCTACCCGGCGTTCGACCAGATCGTCAGCCAGGTGGCCAAGCTGCACTACCGGACCCAGGGCAAGGTCAAAATGCCCATCACCATCCGGGTCCCGTTCGGCGGCGGGATCGGATCCCCGGAGCACCATTCGGAATCCCCGGAGGCCTATTTCACGCACACCTCCGGACTGCGGGTGGTCAGCGTGTCCAACCCGCAGGACGCCTACACCATGATCCAGCAGGCCATCGCATCGGATGACCCGGTGCTCTACTTCGAGCCGAAACGCCGGTACCACACCAAGGGCGAGGTGGATGAAAGCCTGGACCTTGCCGCAGCCCTGCCAATGGAGAGCGCACGGGTGGTGACCGAGGGATCGGACGTCACGCTGGTGACCTACGGCCCGCTGGTTCCCACCGCCCGCGACGCGGCCGTGGCAGCCTCCGACGAGGGGCTGTCCGTGGAAGTGATCGACCTGCGCTCGCTGGCCCCGATCGACTTCGCACCGATCGAGGCCTCCGTGCGCAAGACCGGCCGGCTGGTGATCACCCATGAAGCGGCACAATCCGGCGGCCTGGGTGCGGAGATCGCTGCCAGCCTGACCGAACGCTGCTTCAACCACCTGGAGTCCGCCCCGGTACGGGTGACCGGCTTCGACATCCCCTACCCGCCGTCCAAGCTGGAATCCCACCACCTGCCGGACCTGGACCGCATCCTGGACGGCGTGGACCGTGCCATGGGCCGCCCGAATTCACTTAGCGGGCTGGAAGGATGAACATGATCAAGGAATTCAAGCTTCCGGACCTGGGCGAAGGCCTGACCGAGTCGGAAATCGTGGCCTGGAAGGTGGCGGTGGGTGACAAGGTCTCGCTTAACCAGATCATTGCGGAGGTGGAGACCGCCAAGGCCGTGGTGGAGCTGCCTTCGCCGTACGAGGGCACCATCGCGAAGCTGCACGAACAGCCGGGCACGGTGGTGGAGGTGGGGTCACCGATCGTCTCCTTCGAGCTCGATGCCGGTGCGCCATCGGATCTGGCCTCAGATCCGAATTCCGAAGCCGCTCCCGGGACCCCATCCCGGCTCCATCCGGATCAGGTTGGCGAGCCTGCCGACAATAGGCGCGTGCCGACATTGGTCGGCTATGGTGCCGAGGTGGAAAAGGGCGGGCGCCCGGTCCGCCGGCGACGCAACGTGGCCGCAGCAGCCTCAGCCGCCTTCACCGGCACAGCGGCAGCCGCCCAGGTCCAGACTGTTCAGACGACGACGGCGGCCCCGGCGGAGCGGCCGCGCTCCACCCCGCCGGTGCGTAAGCTCGCCCGGGATCTGGGGATCGACCTGGCCAGTGTTCCCGGTACCGGTCCCAATGGGCTCATCACCCGCGAGGATGTCCAACTGCTGGTAGCGGGCGGCGGCGTCGGGACTGCGGGGACCACCGCGGCGGAAGGCACCCCGACTGAAGGCACCCCGGGCACGCCGGCCGCAGCCGCCGTCGTCGGCCGCCAAACCGGGGAACGGGAGACGCGTACGCCGATCAAGGGGGTCCGCAAGCACACCGCCGCGGCGATGGTGGCCAGCGCCTTCACCGCCCCGCATGTGAGCGAATTCCTCACCGTTGACGTCACTCCGTCCATGGAACTGCTGGCCCGGCTCAAGGCCAGCAGGGCTTTCGCCGGGTACAAGCTGACGCCGCTGACCCTGGTGGCGAAAGCGCTGTGCATTGCCGCGGGCCGACAGCCGTCGGTCAACTCGCGCTGGGACGAGGGCAACGGCGAGATCGTCACCATGAACTACGTGAACCTGGGCATCGCCGCCGCGACGCCGCGCGGGCTGATGGTGCCCAATATCAAGGACGCGCAGGCGATGGACCTGGCGCAGCTCTCCACCGCGCTGACCGAACTCACCGAGACAGCCAGGGCCGGCAAGACTACGCCCGCGGACCTGTCCGGCGGCACCATCTCCATCACCAACATCGGCGTCTTCGGCATCGACGCCGGAACACCTATCCTCAATCCCGGCGAGGCTGCCATCCTGGCGATGGGGGCGGTACGGCGGCAGCCATGGGAGTACAACGGGGAGATCGCGCTGCGCCAGCTGATGACGCTGAGCCTGTCCTTCGACCACCGGCTGGTCGACGGCGAGCAGGGCTCCAA
>DATIMB010000272.1:0-2480 GCA_035475875.1 Micrococcaceae bacterium | reverse complement strand
CCCGGGTCGGGCGCTCGGCTTGGGGCTGGTGCTCACCGCGGCCGGACTGGCCGCTGCCGCCATACCCGGTTTGGCCGGAGTGGCCGGCGCGGCCCTGCCGGGACTGGCCGGCCTGGCCGTTGCCGCCGTGGCCATCGGCGCCGGTACCGGCATCATCACACCTGTGGCCTTTGCCAGCCTGGCTGCCAATACGCCGACGGAACGGCTGGGACAGACCATGGGATCTGCCGAGCTGGGGCGGGAAATCGGCGACGCGGGCGGGCCGCTGCTGGTCGGCGGAATTGCTGCGGCCAGCACTCTTGCCCTGGGTTACGGCGGCTTGGCCATCCTGCTGGTCGCCGTTCCCGGCGCGGCCCTACTGGGCCGCCGCCGGGTCCCCCGGTGATCGGTTCCAGCCGCCGCCGGCGGCCCGTAGGCTTCCGCCTCCCCGCCGTAACCGCCGTCGGTATTTACCGGACAGGTTAGGTAACGGGGATGACTTCTACCTAATGTAGATGTGAAGAACTGTCCGGACACCGGTGGAAGGAGGAGCATGGCAGGCACGAGCGCCGCCGGAAGGGTGCCGTCCCGGCTGGCACGCACGGGCATCGTCAGCGGCGTCCTCTTTTCGCTGGCCGCCGCCGCCCACCTCATGCCGGGCGGCCGCCTCCCCCAGCCGATGATCGCTCTGGCGCTCTTCGCCTTCACCGCGATTCCGGTCATGCTGCTCAGCCGGCTCAAACTGTCGCTGCCGATTCTGGCGGCGCTGATGGCTGCCAGCCAGCTGGCCCTGCACACAGCCTTTTCCACCCTGTCCACGTCCGCCGGCTTTCCCCCGGCCCGTCCGGAACATGTCCACGACGTCCACTCGCTCATGACGTCGGGGGCAATGACTGGCGGCGCGTCCGGGCCCGGACAGGCGATGGCAACAGGAATGTCGTGGGCATCCCTGCCGATGCTGCTGCTCCATATCGCCGCGGCTGTTCTGGCCACCCTGATGCTGGCCAAGGGCGAAGCCGCCCTGTGGGGTCTGGCACGTTGGCTCCGGCCTCTGGTCAGCCTTCCGGCTCCTGCCGTTCTGCCGCCGCTGTCGGCGGTCCCGGTCCGCACCCCGGGATTCATCCCCCGGCTGGCTGCGAGGGCGCGGCTGCCTGCCCTTCGCGGTCCACCCGGGGCGTTGAGCGCAGCCCTCTAGGCTGCACCCACCCATCCGCCGCGCCATCCGGACCGAACACTGGATAGTCGAACACGTGTCGTCGAGCATCCGGTACATCCAAGCGGCCCACAGCACTCCCGTATACCGGCGCGGGCCCGCAGCCGCGCCACCGAAAGGCATCATGAAGAAGTCACTTCGCCGCACCCTCAAAGCGGCCACCGCAACCACCCTTACCGCAGCCATGCTTACCCTCGGAATCGCCGCCGCATCGGCCCACGTCAAGGTCACTCCGACAACAACCGAAGAGGCCGGCTACTCGCAGCTGACCTTCAACGTTCCGAATGAATCGCCCAGCGCCAAGACCAAGAAGCTGGAAGTCAAGCTCCCCACCGACACGCCGTTCACCTCCGTCTCGGTCAAGCCCGTCGACGGCTGGACGGCCCAGCTGGTCACCAGCACCCTGCCCAAGCCCATCACCACCGCGTCTGGCTCGACCGTCACCAAGGCCGCCAGCTCGGTGGTTTGGACCGCCGACGCGGCGCACGAAATCGGCCAGAACGAATACCAGACCTTCTCGCTCTCGGTCGGGACTCTGCCGGATGCCGGCACCACCGTTACGTTGCCCGCCATCCAGACCTACACGGACGGCTCGGTGGTGAACTGGGATGAGAAAACCGTCGCGGGCCAGGCCGAGCCCGAGCACCCGGCTCCGTCCTTCGTGACCACCAGCAAGACCGCACCGGCCGCGGCCACATCCACCCAGCCGGCGGCTGCCCAGCCTGCCGGTAGCGCGGCCGGCATCTGGGGTATCGTGCTGGGCGCTGCCGGTCTGGTGCTCGGCGCCGTCGCCCTGGTCATCGCGCTCTCCGTCCGCCGCAAGCCGGCCGGGAAGTAGCACTAAATTCCTCTACGGCGCTGGCGGAGCCAGAGGACTATCCAGAGAGCCTCCACCACCGAGTCCAACAGGTAGATCCGGCTGATCCGCCCCACCGTGGCGTAGCGCAATTCGATGCCCAGCAGAGTGGCCGCGGTTCCAATACCGATCTGCCGGGCGGACGGCACAGTGGCAGCCGATGAGGCGGCACCCAGCTGGGTAATCCCGTTCGTCACCATCAGCCCCGCCACCGTCCGCACCAGCCACAGGTCCGTCTTCGGCCCGGATACGGCCACGAAGCTGCGCATGTGCAGCAGCGGCCACAGACCCTTGACCAGGTTGAACCATCCGTGCAACCGCGCCAGCGTCCTGTAGCCCATGGCCCCTCCATCCGTTCCCCGTGACCCGCCGCCACATGGTAAGCATACTGGCCAGTTCCGGGGCCAGCGCGACTAGACTGACAGGTATCCA
>DATIMB010000271.1:0-8698 GCA_035475875.1 Micrococcaceae bacterium | reverse complement strand
GCTTTGTTCCCGACTTGTAAGACTTCCGCGCTTTACAGCCTTAAAACACCCTGCTTATGATCAGGGCGCGTGGGGATTGACTCTTCACCTCGAATGCCGCCAACAGTGAGGAAGCCACCACGATGGCAGTATCAGATGTTCCGGCACCCCTGCCGGAAACCATCCACGGCAAACAGAACCCATCCACGCAGGCGGCCGGCAGCTCCACGATGATCGAGTACAGCCACGTCACCAAACAGTTCCAGGCGAACCAGCCCGCCGTGGACAACCTCAGCCTGCGCATCGACAAGGGCAGCATCACGGTCTTCGTCGGTCCATCCGGCTGCGGCAAGACCACGTCGCTGCGGATGATCAACCGGATGGTGGAGCCGAGCAGCGGCACCATCACCGTCGATGGGCGGGATGTCTCCCGCGTCCCGGCCCCCGCGCTGCGCCGTTCCATGGGATACGTGATGCAGTCCGCCGGGCTGCTGCCCCACCGCACAGTGGTGGACAACGTCGCTACGGTGCTCCGGCTGAACAAGGTCCCCCGGGCGCAGGCCCGGCGGCGCGCCACCGAGCTGCTGGACGTCGTCGGCCTGGCCTCCGGACTGGCCAGGAGGTATCCGAACCAGCTTTCCGGCGGCCAGCAGCAGCGGGTCGGGGTGGCCCGGGCGCTGGCGGCGGATCCGCCGGTGCTGCTGATGGACGAGCCGTTCAGTGCCGTGGACCCGGTGGTCCGGGCCGAGCTGCAGACCGAACTGCTGCGGCTGCAGCGGGATCTGGCCAAGACGATCGTCTTTGTCACCCATGACATCGATGAGGCCACGGTGCTGGGGGACAAGGTGGCCGTCTTCGCCACCGGCGGCCGGCTGGCCCAGTACGCGGCGCCGGAGGAGATCCTGCGCGCGCCGGTGGATGACTTCGTGGCCAATTTCGTTGGCCGGGACCGCGGTTTCCGGCATCTGTCCTTCAGCGGCCCCGCTTCCGTCCCGATCCATCCGGTCGCCATGGCCACCCCGGCGGAGCGTGCGTCCGCCCGCCGGGTAACAGAATGGACGCTGGCCATCGACGATGGCGGGCGCCCGCTGGGCTGGCTGTCGCCGGCCCGCGCGGGCGAGCTGCTCCCCGGCGGCTCGCTCTACCGGCCGGGCGACTCCCAGCGCCGGGCGCTGGATTCGGCGCTGTCCTCGCCTGCGGGTTTGGGCGTGGCGGTGGACGACGACGGCGGGGTCGCCGGTGTGGTGCGGGCGGACGAGATCCTGCGGGCCATTGAACAGTCCAGGCTGGCGCGCGAGGGCGGTGCCCGATGGCCTGGCTGACAGCCAACTTCGGCTACGTGCTGCAGCTGGCCGGGCTGCACCTGTACCAGTCAGTGGTGCCGCTGGCGCTCAGTTTCATCATCGCCATCCCGCTGGCCCAGCTGGCCCGGGTAAACCGGACGTTCAAGGGGTTCATCCTCAGCGCCGGGTCCATCCTCTACACGATTCCCTC
The DNA here is from genome assembly GCA_035475875.1 of Micrococcaceae bacterium. GTDB lineage: Bacteria > Actinomycetota > Actinomycetes > Actinomycetales > Micrococcaceae > Arthrobacter_M. The sequence goes on along the minus strand of DATIMB010000271.1, from coordinate 7,225 downwards.
GCTGGCGCTCTTCGTCATCCTGCCGGCCATCCTGGGCACCCGGATCCTGGATATCGCCAACATCATCGTCGCGCTGACCATCTATGCGGTGGCGCTGCTGGTCCGTTCCACTGTCGATGCGCTGAACTCGATCGACGACGGCATCAGGCAGGCCGCGGTGGCGGTCGGCTACAAGCCGCTGTTCCGGTTCCTGACCGTGGACCTGCCGCTGTCCCTGCCGGTGCTCTTCGCCGGCCTGCGGGTGATCTCGGTGAGCAATATTTCCCTGGTCAGCGTTGGCGCCCTGATCGGCATCAGCAGCTTCGGCACGCTGTTCACGGACGGGCTGCAGCGTGACTTCATCACCGAGATCGTGGTCGGCATTGCCGGCACGCTGCTGCTGGCGCTGCTGATGGACATCCTGCTGGTGCTGCTGCAGCGCCTGCTCACCCCGTGGCTGCGGTCGGCACCGGCCACCGCCGGGGCGGTGACAGTATGAGATTCCTCGACACCCTGGACGGCTATTCCTCCGACAATCCGGTGGTGCAGGGCTACGAGTGGCTGACGGACCCGCAGAACTGGCAGGGCCCGAGCGGCATTCCGGTGCGCACGGTGGAACACCTGGGTTACACCGGGCTGACCCTGCTGATAGCCCTCGCCATCGCCGTGCCCATCGGTCTCTACGTTGGGCACACCGGCCGGGGACGCGTCGTGGTGATCGCCCTGGCCGGCATCCTGCGGGCGCTGCCGACCCTGGGTCTGCTGACCCTCTTTGTGCTGCTGGCCGGACTGGGGCTGATGCCGCCCATCTGGGCCCTGGTGCTGCTGGCCGTGCCGCCCATCCTGGGGGGCACCTACGCCGGAATCTCCTCGGTCAGCCCGGACGCCGTTGATGCCGCCCGCAGCATGGGCATGACGGAGGCCCAGATCCTGTTCCGGGTGGAAGTGCCCAACGGCCTTGCCGTCATACTGGGCGGATTCCGGGCCGGCGTGCTGCAGGTGGTGGCCACAGTGGCCGTGGTGGCCTACATTGATCTGGGCGGCCTGGGCCGCTTTTTGATCGACGGCCTGGCCGTGAGCGACTACGGCCGGGTGTTTGGTGGTGCCGTGGTGATTGCCGTGCTGGCGATCACCATTGATGCGGTCTTGGCCGGCCTGCAGCGGCTGGCCATATCGCCCGGACTTAGGGACTCCCGGCAACAGCCGGGGGATTGGCAGACTGGCAGTGAACCCGTCACAGCCGGCGTACAAGGAGGAAACCCATGACGCAGAACAAGCGCCCACTCATTGGACGCCGGACCGTGCTTTCGACGGCAGGCGGCATCGCCGTCGCCCTGGCCCTGGCCGGCTGCAGCGGGGGCGGGAATCCGCTCAGCAACCCGACGACGACGGCCGCTGCCGGCGCGTCGCAAGGTGCCGTCGTCGTCGGCGCCGCCAACTTTGCCGAGAGCAACACCATCGCGGAGATCTACGCCGGGGCGCTCAAGGCGGCCGGTGTCCCCGCCACCACCAAGCTGAACATCGGCTCGCGCGAGGTCTACCTCAAGGCCGTCCAGGACGGTTCCGTGGACATCGTCCCGGACTACAGCGGCAACCTGCTCGGCTACGTGGACAAGACCAACACGGTCACGGACCCGGCCGCCATCCTCAAGGCCCTGCCGTCCAAGCTGCCCAGCGGGCTGGGTGTGCTGGACGCGGCATCCGCACAGGACAAGGATGCCATGGTGGTCACCAAGGCCACCGCGCAGAAGTACAACCTTAAGAGCATCGAGGATCTGGCCAAGGTCTGCGACAAGATCACCCTGGCCGCCCCACCGGAATTCGCCGAGCGCCCCTACGGCCTGCCCGGTCTGAAGGCCAAGTACAACTGCGTTCCGCAGAAGTTCACCCCGATCAGCGACGGCGGCGGGCCGCTGACGCTCAAGGCGCTGCTGAACGACGACGCGCAGGTGGCGGATATCTTCACCACCACGCCGGCCATTGCGGACAACGATCTGGTGGTGCTGGACGACCCGAAGAACAACTGGCTGGCCCAGCAGGTGCTGCCGGTGATCAAGACGGACAAGGTCAGCGACACGGCCAAGACCGCACTGAACAACGTGTCCAAGCAGCTCACCACCGACGACCTGATCAACCTGAACCGGATGGTCAGCGGCAACCAGAAAATGAACCCGAAGGACGCCGCAGCCCAGTGGCTCAAGGACAAGGGCATCACCAAGTAAGAGGCGGTTGAGGAGGCGCCTGGCGGCCATGTCCTCGGAGACATGGTCGCCAGGCGTCCGCTGAACGCGGTCCACTTGGTCCGCATTGGCCCGTGAGTCGTGCGCCACAGCGCGGCCGGTGCACAGGAGCGCTGTGCAAATATGGGTAAATGGTCGAATTCAAGCAGTCCACGAAGCTCCACAATGTTCTCTACGACATCCGTGGACCGCTGTTGGCGCACGCCCAGCAGATGGAGGCCGAGGGTCACCGCATCCTCAAACTGAACATCGGCAACCCGGCGCCGTTCGGCTTCGAGGCTCCGGACGCCATCCTGGTGGACATGATCCGGCACCTGCCTCACGCCCAAGGCTACAGCGACTCCCGCGGCATCTTCTCGGCCCGCACCGCCGTGGTGCAGTACTACCAGAACCGCGGGATCCAGAACATCCACGTCGATGACGTCTACCTAGGCAACGGGGTCAGCGAACTGATCACGCTGTCCCTGATGGCACTGCTGGACAACGGCGACGAAGTCCTGGTCCCGACCCCGGACTATCCGCTCTGGACAGCGTCGGTATCCCTGGCCGGCGGCCGGCCCGTGCACTACCTCTGTGATGAGGACAACCACTGGTGGCCGGACCTTGAGGATCTGGAAGCCAAGATCACGCCCAACACCAAGGGACTGGTCATCATCAATCCGAACAACCCCACCGGTGCCGTCTATCCGCGGCATATCGTCCAGGGCATGGTGGATCTGGCGGCCAAGCATGGCCTGGTGGTGTTCTCCGACGAGATCTACGAGAAGATCCTCTACGACGATGCGGTGCACGTGAATACCGCGGCGCTCGCCGGCGACGGAGTGCTCTGCCTGACCTTCAGCGGGCTGTCGAAGGCCTACCGGATCTGCGGCTACCGCTCCGGCTGGCTGGCCATCTCCGGCCCTAAGGCCAAGGCCGCCGACTATCTGGAAGGGATCAACCTGCTGGCCAACATGCGCCTGTGCGCCAACGTTCCGGGACAGCACGCGATTCAAACGGCGCTGGGCGGACACCAGAGCATCACCGACCTGATCCTGCCCGGCGGCCGGCTGAAGGAACAGCGCGACATCGCCTACCGGATGCTCAACGCGATCCCCGGTGTCAGCACCCAGCAGGCCGCCGGCGCCCTCTACCTGTTCCCAAAGCTGGACCCGGAGGCCTATCCGATCAAGGACGATGAGAAGTTCGCCCTGGACCTGCTCAAGGAGCAGAAGATCCTCATTTCACATGGCCGGGCCTTCAACTGGATCAATCCGGACCACTTCCGGCTGGTCACGCTGCCCAATGTGAAGGATCTCGAAGAGGCGCTGGGCCGGATCGCGGAGTTCCTGGGCCACTACAAGCCTTAGCCCTTAGCCGGCGCCAGCCTTAGCCCTTAGCCGGCGCCGTCCCTGTCTGGGACAAGCCCGGGAAAGCCTGGCACAAGCCGTAGCTCTCAGCCCTAGCCGGCGTCGTCCCTGCGCGCAGCCGCCAGCCGTGCCTTGGCGCCCTCCAGCCACTGCTCGCATCGCTGCGCCAGTGCTTCACCGCGCTCCCACAGTGCCAGCGATTCCTCCAGGCTGGCACCGCCGGCTTCGAGTTGGCCGACCACGCCCACCAGCTCCTCCCGGGCCTGTTCGTAGCTCAGCGCGGCGACGTCCGCATTCGGCGCGTCCTGGCCAGCGGGGGTTGCGTTGTCCATGTTCATCCGTTCTGCGCAGATTTCTGTTTGGTGCCGTTGGTCCGGCCGGGTGTGGTGCCGTTGGTGCGGCCAGGTGTGGTGCCGTTGGTCCGGCCAGTTATGCTGCCGTTGGCTCCGCCGGGCTCGGATCCGCCCGTGTGCGCGGAGATGGCCGCGAATTCTCCCAGCGCCACCCGGACGCGCAGTGCTGAACCTTCGGGCGCCTGCTCGGGTGCCCTGACCACTGCCCCGTCGTGCAACTGGACGACGGCGTAGCCCCGGTCCAGCGTCTTCTGCGGCGATAATGCCCTGACCTGGGCCCGCAGGTGGGAAATCCGGTCCGCGTGCCGGGCAAGGGCCGCCGTCATCGCGGAAAAGCCCCGGCGCTGCAACCGGTCAATGTCCTCGGTCCGGACAATAACCATGCCCTCCGGATTGGCCAGCACCGGACGGGAGCGAAGATGCTTCAGGCGGTCCGCCTCCCGTTCCACCAGGGAGCGGACACTGCGGTTCAGGTGCGCCCGGGCCTGCTGGATGCGGGCCAATTCCTCGGCCACGTCAGGCACAATCCGCTTGGCGGCATCGGTGGGGGTGGAGGCCCGCAGGTCCGCAACCTCGTCGAGCAGCGGCCGGTCCGCCTCGTGCCCGATCGCGCTGACCACCGGGGTGCGGGCGGCTGCGACGGCCCGGATCAGCTTTTCGTGGCTGAACGGCAGCAGGTCTTCCAGCGATCCGCCGCCCCGGGCGATGACGATGACATCGACCTGCGGATGCGCGTCCAGTTCCGCCAGCGCGGAGGTGACCTGGGCGACGGCGCTGACTCCCTGCACGGCGACTTCGCGGACCTCGAACTGCACAGCGGGCCAGCGCAGCGAGGCATTGCGCAGCACGTCCTTCATCGCGTCCGAATTGCGGCCGGTGATCAGGCCGATCCGGTGCGGCAGCAGAGGCAGGCGCTTCTTCCGGCTGGCGGCAAACAGGCCCTCAGCGGCAAGCGCCTGGCGGAGAATTTCGATCCTGGCCAGCAAATCGCCGAGGCCGACCGGCCGGATATCCCGGCTCTGCATGGACAGCCGGCCCGTTTTGAGCCAGAAGTCGGGCTTCAGCTGCGCCACCACCCGGGAGCCGCGTTCCAGCGGGGTGGCCATCGCAGCAACGGCGGAGGCAAAGACAGTGACGCTCAGTGAAACTTCAGCATCGATGTCCCGCAGCGTCAGGTAGCAGACGTTCGCGCGCCGGTTCAGCTCAATGACCTGCCCCTCCACCCAGACGGCAGGTGCCCGCTCAATGTGGACCTTGAGCTTTTCGGAGAGCAGGTGCAGTGGCCAGGGGTTCTCCGCGCTGGTCTCGGCCGCCGTCGCCGGGATGGTGATTTGCGCGGCGGGGCGCGGGCTGCCGTTGGCGCCACCCCCCAGGCTGGCGCCCTCCGGAAAGAGGACGTCCTCGCTCACGCGCACTACCTCCTGCTTGGCGGGCCGGCCGGAGCCGGCTGACGTGGTGGACGGTTTATGGTGACCCGGGCTTAGGGCGCCCGTTCCACTCTAGCTACATCATGCCCCACGGCACCGACAGGATGGCTCGATGTCCTCAGCGGGGAGCCTCGATATGCACCACTTTGACGGTGGTCATTTCATCCAGCAGTTCCGGACCGTAGCCGAAGCCCTGCCCGCTCGCGCCCCGGGGCTGCGCTGCTCCGCCGGGGGCGCCGCCGAAGACGTTGTTGATTTTCACCGTGCCCACATGCAGTGCGGCGACGGCTAACTGGGCGTTCTTCAGGGACGCAGTCAGCACCGACGCGGCCAGACCGTAGCGGCCCGCGGCGGCCAGCTCCAGCCCCTGCTCGAAGCTGTCCACCACCTGGACAGGTGCCACCGGCCCGAATGTTTCCTCCTGCAGGACGGACATCTTGGCTGTGCAGCCGCGCAGGACCGTGGCGGGGTAGTACGTCCCCGGCGAGTCCGGGACGGCCCCTCCCACCGTCGCATGTGCTCCCGCAGCCACGGCATCGGCCACCTGGCGGTGCACGGCAGCGCGCAGCCGTCCATCGACCAGCGGACCCAGCACACCGGCCTCGTTCCGGCGCCGGGCCTCCGCCTCCAGCGCCTGCAGGAAATCATCGGCAATGCCGGCGTGCACGTAAATCCGCTCCACCGACGTGCAGATCTGGCCGCTGTTGGTGAACGCGCCGATCGCTGCCTGCTCAGCCGCCCAGACCGGATCGACGTCGTCGTCAATCACCAAGGGATCGTTGCCACCGTTTTCCAGCACGGTATGGGCGCCGGTAGCGGCCGCAGCCTGCGCAATGGCTGCCCCGGTGGCGCTTGAACCGACATGGGCGACGACGTCGATGCCGGCTTCGCTGCTGAGCTGCGCCCCGACCGCGGGACCGCCGCTCAGGGTGCCGACGACGCCGGCCGGCAGGGCCAGGGCGAGGATTTCGCCGAGCCGGCGGCCCAGATGCGGACAGCGCTCGCTGGGCTTGTGGATCACCGCGTTGCCCGTGACCACCGCCGCACCGATCAGCCCGCAGGCAACCGCCACGGGATCGTTCCAGGGCGTGAGGACAGCGACCACTCCGCGCGGCTCCGGAACCGTGTAATCGGCAGCCAGCCGCTGCCCCCGCAGGCTCCGACCGCGGTGCACCGGACCCAACTCGGCGTACTGTTCCAAGGTGTGCACCCCGGCCATGATCCCGCCCAGGGCCTCCCCGACCGGCCGTCCCGTCTCGCGCCGGTTCCAGTCGGCCAGCTCCTCCGCGTTCCGCTCCAGCTCGGCCGCGGCGTGGCGCAGTAACCGGCCGCGTTCCTCTGGGCTCACGGCAGCCCATGCCGCAGCTGCCGCCTGGGCATCACGCAGTACCGCCGCCACCTGCTCCACGGTGGCCTGCTCCACGCTGCCGACCAAGGTCCCATCGGAAGGATCCAGGATGGTAACGGGGACGGAGCGGTCGGCGGGGCAGGCTTCCCCTGCCCGCGCGCTGTCGCTTTCCACAGCCTCGGCACTGACGTCATCTACGGTGGTCATGGCACTCCTCGCTCGCGGCATCGAAAGGACCTGCGGTCTCAAAGAGGAACGTACCCAGCCGGGACGGCGTTTACACACAAACCGGGAGGACCCGGCGGGTGCGGACTATGGCTCGGTTTCCGGTTCCCGGGCGGGCTCCGGTGTCGGGGTGCCGGCCTCCACCCCAGCGGTATCCGCCCCATCGGCCTGCTCCTGCCGCTCCTTTGCGGCATGTTTCTTGGCCTCCTCCTGATGCTTCTGGAGCTTCTCCTCCGCCTCACGGCGCCGTCTGGCCGCACCCTGGAGCACGTGGCTGGCCGACGTGCCCTGGAAGCCCTCGCGC
>DATIMB010000270.1:0-10894 GCA_035475875.1 Micrococcaceae bacterium | reverse complement strand
GCCCCCAAGGAAGTGGAAAAGTAATGCCAAGCAAGATCATCCTGGACTGCGATCCCGGCCACGACGACGCCATCGCCCTGCTGCTGGCGCACGGTAATCCCGAGATTGACCTGCTCGCCGTGACCACCGTGGTCGGAAACCAGACGCTGGAGAAGGTGACGCGCAATGCCCTGGCCGTGGCGCGGATCGCCAACATCACCGGTGTCCCGTTCGCCGCCGGCTGCGCGCGGCCGCTGGTGCGCACCATCGAAACCGCCCCGGACATCCACGGCGAATCCGGCCTGGACGGGCCGGTGCTGCCCGAGCCGACGCTGCAGCTGGACCCGCGGCACGCCGTGGACCTGATCATCGACACGGTGATGGCGCATGAACCGGGCACGGTAACGCTGGTCCCCACCGCCGGGCTGACCAACATCGCCATGGCCGTGCGCAAGGAACCGCGGCTGGCCGAACGGGTCAAGGAGGTGGTGCTGATGGGCGGCGGCTACCACGTGGGCAACTGGTCCGCGGTGGCCGAGTTCAACATCATCATCGACCCGGAGGCGGCGCACATCGTCTTCAACGAGAAGTGGCCGCTGACCATGGTCGGCCTGGACCTGACACACCAGGCGCTGGCCACCGACGAGGTCGCCGCGCGGATCGCCGCCGTCGGCACCGGACCGGCCCGCTTTGTGGGCGAGCTGCTGGAATTCTTCGGGCAGACCTACAAGGATGCGCAGGGCTTCGATTACCCGCCCGTGCACGATCCGTGTGCGGTGGCCCGCGTCATTGATCCTGCCGTGATGACCACCCGGCGCGTACCGTTGAATGTGGAGCTGACGGGCACCTTGACGCTGGGCATGACGGTGGCCGACTTCCGTGCCCCGGCCCCGGCCGACTGCACCACGTCGGTGGCGGTGGACCTGGACCACCAGCGGTTCTGGGACCTGATTGTGGATGCGCTGGAGCGGATTGGCGAGGTGGAACTGTGAGCACGCCTGCAGCGGATAGGCCCGGCACAGGCGGGACCGGGCTTGGTGGCCCCGGGGTAGGCGGACCCGGGACAGGCGGACCAGGGGTAGGCGGCCCCGGGGTAGGCGGACCCGGGCAGCTGACCCGGCACCGGGTGAACATCGTGGCTCTGATGACGGCCCTGCTGGCCGCCTGCATCGCCTTCCAGCTCAACGCCTCGATGCTCTCCCCTGCGCTGGTCACCATCGAGAAGGAACTGCACACCGATTCGGCCGCCGTCGGGCTGACCCAGACGGCATTCTTCACCTCCGCCGCACTTTTCTCGCTCTTCCTGCCCCGGCTGGGCGACATCATCGGCCGCAAGAAGGTGCTGGCCGGGATGCTGATCGTGATGACGGTCGGCTGCGTGGTGGCGGCGCTGGCGCCTAACATCGGCGTGCTGTTCGTGGGCCGGATCATCCAGGGCGTGTCCGGACCGGTGGTACCGCTGTGCCTGATCATGCTCCGCGTGGAGGTCCGCGAACCCAAGCTCTACGGCACCCTGATGGGCGTGATCACCGCGTTCAACGGCGGCATTGCCGGGGTGGACGCGCTGGCCGGCGGATATCTGGCCCAGAACCACGGCTTCGCCTCCGTGTTCTGGACGATGGGCGTGATCGCTGCCCTGGCCTCCGTGCTGCTGATCTTCCTGGCCCCGGAATCCACCGCCGAGAAGAAGGAGAAGATGGACTGGGTCGGCGTGCTGCCGCTGGTCATCTCGGTCGGGGCGCTGCTGGTGGCGCTGAACGAGGCGGGCAAGCTGGGCGCGGCCAACTGGGTGCTGGTGGCCGTGCTGGCCGTGGTGGCCGCCGTCGCCTTCGGCGTTTTCTGGCGGGTGGAGAACCGCAGCAGCCATCCGCTGGTGGCCACGCACCTGCTCAAACAACGCTCCACCTGGGCCCTGCTGCTGACCACACTGCTGACCATGACGGGTGTCTTCGCCGTGATGAACGGGCTGATTCCGGCGCTGGCGCAGGACGCTAAGTTCGGCTTCGGCATGGGCGCGGAGGAATCCGCCTGGTGGACGCTGACCCCGTACGCGCTGGCCGGGCTGCTGATGGGTCCGCTCTCCGGCCGGCTCGCCGCCACCCTGGGTTATGGCCGGGTGCTGCGGATCGGCATGGTCGGTTCGGTGATCACCCTGGGCCTGATGATGTTTACCGTGGGCGACCATGTGCGCCTGTTCCTTCTGCTGGTCTCGATCCTGATCGGCATCACCTACGCCGGGATGGGCAACATCATGCTCAACGGGCTGGGTATCGTGCTCTCCCCGAAGGAGAATCCCGGGTTCCTGCCGGGGCTGAACGCCGGCGCCTTCAATCTGGGCGCCGGGCTGAGCTTTGCGGTGATCTTCGCGGTCAAGACGGCGCTGACCCCGGCCGACGGCGGCGGCACGGCCGGCTACTACGGCGGGCTGATTGCCGGGCTGGTGTTCCTGGTGCTGGCTTTGGCGGCGTCCTTCCTGATCCCCAAGCCCGTCGACGCCGAGGAGCACCACCGGTGAGCGCGGGACGGGTGCTGGTGGTCGGGTCGCTGAACGCGGACCTGACCGTGCGCACCGAACGGTTCCCGCAGCCCGGGGAAACCCTCAACGGATCGGACCTGGTCACGGTGCCGGGCGGCAAAAGCGCCAACCAGGCAGCCGCCGCGGCGATCCTGGGCTCCCCGGTGGCGCTGATCGGCGCGGTGGGCAAGGACGCGCATGGGGATCTGCTGCTCGACGCGGCCCGGGAGGCCGGGGTGGATGTCTCGGGCGTGCTGCAGCGCACCGATGCCGCCACCGGAACGGCCATGATCGTGGTGGACGCGGCCGGCGAAAACACCATCATCGTCTCCGCCGGCGCCAACGGCACCCTGCGCCCGGGCGACCTGGATCCCGAGGCGTTCGCCGGCGCGGCAGCGGTCTGCCTGAGCCTGGAAATCCCGCTGGAAACGGTGCAGGCGGCGGCCCTGGCCGGGCACCGCAGCGGAGCCCGGGTGCTGCTGAACCTCTCCCCCTACCGCGAGGTCCCGGCCGAACTGCTGGCGGCCACCGATGTGCTGCTGGTCAATGCACACGAGGCCGCCCTGCTGGCAGACGTCGCCCAACCCATCGCCGACTGGGACCTGGTCCGGCAGCGCTTTGCCGGCCTCGGGATCACCCGCGCCGTCGTCACCCTGGGCGGGGACGGCGCCGTCGTGCTGGAGGACCATGCTGGAGGTGACGGAGACCGAGACGCCGAGGGTGTCGCTGGCGGTGGCGGTAGCCCTGGCAGCGGTCCGGCAGCGGGCGCAGGTGGTAAGGATAAGTCTGCCAGCGGTGAGGACCGGGGCATTCACAGAATCGCCGCAACCCGGGTCGACGTCGTCGACACCACCGGCTGTGGCGACGCCTTCACCGCCGGGATCGCACACCGGCTCGCCGGCGGATCATCCCTGACGGAGGCGGCCGGCTTCGCCGCGAAAGCCGGAGCCCTCGCCGCCACCCAGGCCGGCGCCCAATCCTCCTACGGCGCCCTCCGTCCCCTCCGCACCTAACCCCCGAACCCCATCCGTTGAGTGTGGACGTCTGCCCCTTAAACACGCGCTTGAAGGTGCAGATGTCCACACTCAACCAAGCGGGGGGTCAGTCGATGGTGAGCTCGCCCATGCGGCCCCAGCCCTGGGCCTCGATCTTTTCGCTGATGATCCGCGGCGTTTCCACCAGGGCCTGCGGCATGTCCTTCATTGCCTGGCTGAAATGGTCGCTGTTGACGTGGTCCTCCGCGCCATCGTCCCGGAAGGCCTCGACCAGCACAAACTCGTTCGGATCCGCCACACTGCGCGACCAGTCGAACCACAGGTTGCCCGGCTCCCGGCGCGTTGCCTCGGTGAAACTCCGGGTCAGCTCCAGCCAGCGGTCCGCCCAGTCCGGTTTGACCTGGAATTTGACGACGATGAAGATCACGCTCGCGCTCCTTTTCCGAAGACTGTCCTGCTCATCTGGCTCTTCCGGGGTTTATTCCGGATATCCGGACATATCCGGACGTGCGGGATTTACCCGCGGGCGGCGAAGGGCTCGATCCCCCAGCTGCCGGTATGGCTCTGGCCGGGCTCAAGCACAATCAGCCCCTCGCCGGAATTAAACGCATCCGGGGCACAGGTCATCGGCTCCACGCCCAGCCCGGTGCGGTGCCGGTCCTGCTGCGGCAGCGTGTCCCCGGTGAAAATCTCCAGGAATGGGTAAGACTCGTCCACCCACAGTTCCACGGCCGGTCCACCCTCGGGCGCAGCCAGCCGGACCCGGGCCCGGCCGTCGGCCCCCCGGTCCAGCTCGGTGTAGGCGACGTCGATATGCCGGTCGCCCAGGGTCTGGGCCATCCGCAGGTCATATTGGGTGCCCTCCACCGGCCGGTGTCCGGTGGGGATGCCTGCCTCGTCCACCGGCAGGTAAACGGCACCCGGAACGGTGACGCTGGCCGGATCGATGACCGGCGACCCGACACTGAGATACGGGTGTGCACCGTTCCCGTATGGACAGGACTGCGTGCCGATGTTGGTGGCGGTGGTCTGCACGGTCAGCCCGTTGCCGTCCAGCCGGTACTCCAGCCGGCAGTCCAGTATCCCGCTCCAGCCCTGGCATGCATGCAGCACGTGCCGGAAGGTGATGCGGTCCGCGTGCTGCTCTGGGACGTCCCAGTTGGCCCAGCGGGTCAGGCCATGGATGGCGCCATGTTTCTCCGGTTCACTCAGATCCAACTGCTGCTCGGCACCGTTCCACCGGTAGCGGCCGTCGCGGATCCGGTTCGGCCACGGGATCAGCTGCTGGCCCCGCGCGCCGGTGCAGACCTGGTCCTCGCCGTAGCCGTCCAGCACGTCCCGGCCGCCCACGATATACCTGCGCAGCGCCGCGCCCACCTCGGTGAGCAGAACTTCCTGCTCGCCCTGGCTGATCCGGTATTGGATCCCGGAGGGGAAGCCCGACGGCGGGAGGTGGCCTGCGTCGTCGTCGTGCCCCGGAGAGACCATCAAGACACGTTCTCGCGCATGGAGATGATCGCGGTGACGAATCCGGCCAGCGCAAACGCGATGCCCAGCACCCACATCCACACCAGAAGACCGCTCTTGAGCCTAACCCCGGCGATCGGGCCGGTGGACAGCTTCTCCGACCGGAACAGTGCCATGCCGAAGAAGATAAAGGCAAGCACCCAGAACACCCATTCAAAAATTCCGAGACCACCGTGTCCGTTCATCCGAAGCTCCTTGCGATTGCGTCAGGCTTGGCGGACCTGCTTCCGCAACGCTGGCGGAAAACAAGGTCCGGCCGGATTCCTTCCACGCTACCACCGGGCCCGGTGCGGGCAAGGGGAATTCTCTGGCCCGACTCCGCGCGCACCGGGGCTGCATGGGCGGCAGCGGCTAGGCTGGGCCCATGGCCGCGAAACAGCAGGAGGCACCGGACGGCAACCCGACCGGTGTCCAGGGGGAGTTGCAGCAGGACCGCTTCGTCGGTGCCGCAGACCTCACACGCTGGAAAACACCGCTGGGGCGCTTCCTGGCCGGCCTGGCCCGGCGGGCTGACGCCCTTTTGGGCCCGCACGCAGCACTGGTCTTCACGCTGGCCGTCGGCGGGATCATCGCCGTGTCGCTGACAGCCGTCTCTGCCCAGGTGTATGACGCGGTAGCAGAGTCGGACGGCGTGGCAGGGCTGGACCACCCGTTGCTGCAGGCTGCCATGGCCTTCCGCTCGCCAGCACTGGATGTGGCGACAACGGCCTATACCGACGTGGGTGGGCCCATTGGCATGCCCATCGTGGCCGGAATTACCATGCTGGTGCTGGCCCTGGGCCGACGGTCCTGGACCCCGGTGATCCTGATCGCAGCCGCGGCGGCGGGGTCGCTGCTGATGACGGTTGCCGGTAAGCAGTTGATAGGCCGGGCCCGTCCGCCGCTGGCAGACGCGGTTCCGCCGTACGAGCATTCCGCTTCCTTCCCCAGCGGCCACGCCCTGAACGCGGTGGTCATTGCCGGCGTTGTCGCATATCTGCTGGTGCTGCGCCAGCGCAGTGCCCGCGCCCGAGTGCTGACCATTGCCGCAGCTGCACTGTTCGCGCTGACCATCGGATTGAGCCGGGTTTTCCTGGGCCATCACTGGTTCACCGATGTGCTGGCCGCCTGGACGCTGGGCGCCGCCTGGCTGGCCCTGGTGATTACGGCCCACCGCCTGTACCTCACGGTCCGCCGCACCCCCATACCGAACAGCCGTCCATTGAAAGGAACACCATGAACGACTCCGGTTCCGGAACCTCTTCCGCCGAGGGCACCGACACCGACACGGGCACGGACAGTGGCACCGACACAAGCACGGGGACCTCGTCGGCGCCCCGGGACCGTGCGCTCACCAATACCCATCCGCCGGCCAGGCGCGCCGCCGTCGTCGTCAATCCCACGAAAAACGTCGACAGCGAGCTTCAGTCCGTCTTCGCGCAGCTGTGCCGCGAAACCGGCTGGGCGGAGCCGCTCTGGCTGGAAACCACGGCGGAGGATCCCGGTGCCGGGCAGGCGCGGCAGGCGCTGGCGGAGGGCGCGGACGCCGTTATCGCCGCCGGCGGCGATGGCACGGTTCGCGCGGTGGCCAGCGTCCTGGCCGGCACGGACACGGCGCTGGGCCTGATTCCGCTGGGCACCGGAAACCTGCTGGCGCGCAATCTGGGCATCGAGGTCAATGACCCGGTCCTTGCTGCCCGGCAGCTGCTTGGCGGGAAGGAACGCCGCATTGACGCAGTGCGGACGGTGGTCGACGACGGCGACGGCCACGTATTCGTGGTCATGGCCGGTCTGGGCTTTGACGCCGCGGTCATGGCCGGAACCCGGGACCAGCTCAAGGACCGGGTGGGCTGGCTGGCCTATGTTGATGCCGGCCTGCGCAACCTCCCGGGCCGCCCCATCCGGGCCAGAATCTCGGTCGACGGACAGCAGGTGGCCGTGCGGCGGTTGCGCGGGGTGACTGCCGGCAACTGCGGTCAGCTGCAGGGCGGCTTCCGGATGTTCCCGGAGGCGGAGCCCGACGACGGCGTGCTGGACCTGATGTCGGTGGCTCCTTCCGGACGGCTGGGCTGGCTGGCGGTGTTGGTCTCGCTGCTGGGAAGGGCGAAAAATCGGGGGGCGAACGCGGGCACCGCGATCGAGTACTTCCGCGGCCGGACAATGGAAGTCTCGTTCGCCCAGCCCCAGGAAGTCCAGTTGGATGGGGACCATCTGGGTCAGGGGACGCGGCTGAGGATGACCGTGGAGCCGGCAGCCCTGTCCGTGCTGGTTCCCGGGAAGCGCTAGGTTCCGGGAAGGGATTAGGATCGTGGATTTTCAGCGGATCATTGAGGCCGCCGGACAATATCTTGATTTTGCCGGGGTCGCGGTGATGGTGGTCGGCGCCGTCGTCTCGCTTTGGCTTGCCCTACGCGGGCACCGGCCCGCGGATGCAGGCGCAACCGGCACGACGATTTCCGTTTACCGGGCCTACCGCCAGCTGCTGGGCAGGTCCATCCTGCTGGGCCTGGAGCTGCTGGTGGCCGCGGACATTATCCGGACCGTCGCGGTAACCCCGACGTTCGCCAGCGTCGGCGTGCTGGCGGTCATCGTCCTCATCCGCACATTCCTGAGCTTCTCGCTCGAGTTGGAGATCACGGGCCGCTGGCCGTGGCAGAAGGGGGAAGCGCCAGCGCGGCAATCCGTTTCCCGGGACTGAATCCCGGCCCTACCCGCAGTCCCGTAACCGGTCCAAAGCGGCGCTGCCCCATCCGGATGGAAGACAACCTTCGGCTCAGGCCGCCTGGCCGTCGGTGGAGAAGTCTCCCGCCGGCTCCAACTCCGCGATCAGGTTCCAGTAGCTGATCTTTCCGTTGGAGCGGCCGGTGGCAATGGTGGGGACCAGGCCGTGGGTCAGATTGTTCCGGCAGAGTTCCGGCAGATCAATCTGTCGGAACGGGTAGTATTCGTTCACTTTATGCACTCCGATTTAGCTGAGACCGCGAAGGGCAGACCCGGATGGCCGGGCCTGGGGCTAATATTACACGGTTTGTCATGAATTGGTGACACAAAGGTAAACAGACCAGTAATGAGAGCTAACTCAGCCTGTTGTAGGCGAGCTGGGCCAGGGCGGCGGACTGGTCCCCCAAGACAGAATCGTCAAACAGAACCCGGGGCGAGTGGTTCCAGGCCGCCGTAGCCGGATCCACGTCCGGAGGGGTGCAGGCCAGGAAGAGGAAGGTGCCCGGGATTTCCTCCAGGACCAGGGAAAAGTCCTCCGATCCCATCAGCGGGTTCTCCGCCTCCACCACGCGTTCCTCACCGAACACCGCACGCAACTCAGCCATCGCCTCCCGGGTGCGGTCGCCGTCGTTCACCGTCACCGGATAGTTCACCTCAAAGTCGACCTCCGCCGTACAGCCGTGCGAGGCGGCAATCCCGTCCGCGAGCTCGCGCGTCCGGGTGATCAGCTTGTCCACCGACTCGCGGGACAGCGTACGGACCGTAGCCCCCAGCCGGGCGCGGTCAGGGATGACATTAATCGCATCCCCGGCCTCCAGTTGGGTCACGGTCAGCACAATCGGGTCAAAGACGGAGAAGCTCCGCGTCGCCATGTTCTGCAGCGCGGTCACGATCGCGGCCAGCGCCGGCACCGGATCCTTGGCCGTATGCGGCTGGGAGCCGTGGCCACCGGAGCCGTGGACCGTAATGCGCAGTTCGTTGGCTCCCGCCATCAGCGTGCCGGCACGGGTGGAAAAGGTGCCCAGCGGCCCGGGTGCCACGTGGATTCCGTAGGCCGCGACCGGACGTTCCCCGGCGGCCTCAAGCAGGCCTTCCTCGATCATTAGGCCGGCTCCCCCGGACGCCTCTTCGCCGGGCTGGAACATGAAGATCACGTCTCCGGCCAGTTCCTCGCGGCGCGCGGCCAGCAGCTTCGCCGCACCCACCAGGCCGGCGACGTGCAGGTCGTGGCCACAGGCATGCATGCTCCCGTTCGTCGAGGCGTATTCCAGTCCGGTCAGCTCACGGACCGGCAGTGCGTCCATATCGCCGCGCAGCAGCACCGACGGGCCCGGCTTTGCCCCGCGCAGCACCGCCACGATCGACGTCGACTTCCGGCCCAGCGTGATCTCCAGGCCGAGCCCCTCCAGCGCCTCCAGCACCCTCGCCTGAGTCTTGGGCAGGTCCAGGTCCAGCTCCGGCTCGGCGTGCAAGGCGCGGCGCAGGGCCACCAGCTCCGGCAGCAGGACTCGGGCCTCTTCGACGAATGACATGCGGTTCCCTTTCGGTCTGGGCCCACGGAACAGATAAGAGGAGCAGATAAGGCGTGTAGATAAACGGGTACCCGGACCCACCGTACCAACGCAGAGACGCACCGATTTCCGCAAACCGTTGTGCCGCCGTCGGACGTTTCGAACAGGACCTTTCGACGGGGTGTTATTTGGCTCCTGTTAGGTGTTTGATAGTAAGCAGATTGAGGCTACCGGTGGTGGAGGAGGCTGTGATGCCACTGTCGGACGAGGAGCGCAAGCGGCTGCAGGAGCTTGAACGCGATCTGGCGGCGGAGGACCCCAAGCTGGCCCAGGAGTTGGAAACCGGACCGATATCGCGGCTGCGGAAGGCCCACGTGACGCTGGGCCTGCTGACGGCGATCATCGGGATCGGGGTGCTGATCCTCGGCGTCATGGCCCAGCGGACCATCGTCGGCGTCGCCGGCTTCCTGCTGATGTGCGCCGGAACCATCTGGATTCTGAGCACCTGGGGGCCACGCGGCAAGGCCTCCTAAGCGTCGCTTGGCAAGGCCCCTTGAAGAGAGGAACCAGGCATGATCAGCAATGAAGACGTGGACCGGCTGGTCCGAGGCCACGGACATGTGATGACCACCAGTGGGGACAAGATCGGCAACATTGGCGCCATCTACCCGGACGGCCGCAGCATGCAGCCCGCATGGGTGGCCACCAAGACCGGCCTTACCGCCGGTTCGGCCCTGCTGGTGCCGCTGGAAGGCGCGCGGATCGACGGCCCGGACATCCTGGTGCCCTTCAGCAAGGAACAGATCAAGGACGCCCCGCACATCAAAACGACCCACGGGCCCAGTGACGAGGAGGCACGACGGCTCCGGGACCACTACCAGCCGGGGGCGGGGCTGCGGACCTATGGTGAGGCCAAGCGGGACGCGGGCGACGGCGGCGGGGCCGGCGCGGGAGATGTCGGTGCTGGCGGTGTCGGCCCGGGCGGTGCGGGGACTGATGCGGGCGACGGCGGCGCGTCCGGGACTGGTGCCGGCCGCGGTGCGGGCGGCGGAGCAGCCGTCGGCTACGAGCAGGCGCTGACGGAAGGCGAGTCGCGGGAGGCAAGTCCGGATCCCGTCACCGGCGACAAGGAATTCCTCCCGAACGGGCAGATCGGCCCCGCTCCGGTCTCCGAAGACGAGCTGGGCGGCGACATCCGCGGAAACGGCTAGCCCTCGGTCCTGTTTTAATCGGTGTTCCGGCTGGCCTTTAATCCGGGTGCCAGCTGCCCCCCGGTTCCAGGCATAGGTCTTTGAGCGCGAAACGGCTCAGGTCATTCGGCGATGTCCTCGGCCCACAGCGCCGCGTGCTCCGTCTGGAACTGGTTCATCATGTCCACGCAGCGCTGGTCATCAAGCACCACCACCTCCACGCCGCGCGAGCGGAGCAACTCCAGCTCGCCGGGGAAGGTCACCGCCTCCCCCACCACTACCCGCGGAATCTTGAACTGGATGATGGTGCCGGCGCACATCGCGCACGGGGCCAGCGTGGTGTACAGCGTCGTATCCCGGTAAGTAGCCTGCCGGCCGGCCGAGCGCAATGCGGACATTTCGCCGTGCGCAATCGGATCGGCCCGCTGCACCCTCTCGTTATGCCCGGCCGCGATGATCCCGCCGTTACGCGCCAGC
>DATIMB010000269.1:0-3897 GCA_035475875.1 Micrococcaceae bacterium | reverse complement strand
CATAGCCCGAATCCCGCAGGGTTTTGGCGGCAATGGCGGCCTTGAGCTCTGGCAGCCCGGAGGCGGGGGAGTAGCGGTGGTTCTTGGGCAGGCGGGCGGCCTCGATAGCTGCCTGCACAATGTAGTCAGGGGTCGGGAAATCCGGCTCGCCGGCCCCGAATCCGATCACCGGCCGGCCGGCCGCCTTGAGAGCCTTGGCCTTGGCGTCCACGGCGAGCGTTGCGGATTCGGCAATCGCGGCGATGCGTGCCGACACACGGCGGGCAGCGGGGGCGGCGGGGACGGTGGATACGGCACTGGATCCGGCAGACATTTCGGCAGACATGAGGGTACTTTCTTCACGGGGTTCAGGCTGGGCTCGGGTCTCGTCACTGTCCACTTTAGGGCTTTTCCGGGAGCGGCTGCAGTACCGGTTCGACGTGCGGCCCCAGATTGCGTAGACTGGTTCCTCGGTGTTGAAATCGCCATGATGGTCCGCGCCTTCGAAGGGCTCCCGTAGGGGAGGCTGCGAATAAGGCGGGGAACGGCATCGAGCGGTGGAAAACCGGAATATAGGGTAGTGGCGCAATTGGTAGCGCAGCGGTCTCCAAAACCGCAGGTTGCAGGTTCGAGTCCTGTCTGCCCTGCGCATGGCTGTCGCGGCCGGAACGGATGGAGTGTCCGGATCCGGTCTGCGACGGTACAGCGGATGACAGCACGGCGGTCGGACGGGCCCGGTTCTGGGGCTCCAGATCCACCCCGCCGCAGCTGGCCGGCAGCATTCCAACAACAGTTTCCCGACGGGCAAGATCAGTGCCGGGCAAAATGAGGACAGACAAGGTGGGTGAGGTTAGGTGACCGAAACAGCTGCAAGCAGCTCCAAGGGACGCCCTGCCCGGAAGAATGCCAGGGCCAGCAAGCCGGGCATCTTCGGTCGGATGGCCCTCTTTGTCCGCCAGGTCATTGGAGAACTGCGGAAGGTCGTCACCCCGACCCGCAAGGAGCTCATCAACATGACTCTGGTGGTGCTCGTCTTCGTGGCAATTGTCATGGGGATTGTGACCGGCCTGGATCTCGGCTTCGGTAAGGCCGTGTTGTGGATCTTCGGTGGAAGCGGCCCCACAGAGCACTAGTACGGCCGCTGGCACCGGCCCCGTTGGGTTTCATTGAACGGGGCCGGTTCAAGCACTTAAGCCCCCACAGGCAAATTCGTTCGGATAAGGAAAGCAGGAAATAGGTGTCAGACCAGGAGCTCGATGTAACTGAGACTGAGCTGGACAAGAGCGGGGCGGCCACGGCTGCCGAGGGCTCAGACGTTGCTGCGCCCGAAACGCCAGACGCCGTTGAGGCTGCTGCGGAGAACGACGACGACGCCAGCGAGGCTGCGGACGACGCCGGCGAGGCCGTTGTTGAGGACGCCAACGAAACCGAGTCCGACGGCGGCGAGGCTGCGGCCGAGGACGCCGCTGAGAACGACGGCGATGCACTGGCCGCCGCTGCCGCTGCCGCCGCCCCGGATCCCGCCGAGGAGTTCAAGGCCAAGCTGCGCCGCCAGGAAGGCGACTGGTACGTCATCCACTCCTACGCCGGCTATGAAAACCGCGTCAAGACCAACCTCGAGACCCGCATCCAGTCCCTGAACATGGAAGATTTCATCTTCGAGATCCAGGTGCCGATGGAAGAGGTCGTGGAGATCAAGAACGCCCAGCGCAAGGTGGTGAACCGCGTCCGCATCCCCGGCTACGTCCTGGTCCGGATGGACCTGACGGATGCCTCCTGGGGCGCCGTCCGGCACACGCCCGGTGTCACCGGCTTCGTCGGCAACGCACACAACCCGGTTCCGCTGCGGCTGGACGAGGTCTTCTCCATGCTGGCCCCGGTCTTTGAAGAGGAGCAGGTGGAAGGCGGCAAGCCGGTGCGGCGCGAAGCCACAGCTACCGTTGTCGACTTCGAGGTGGGCGAGTCCGTCATCGTCAAGGAAGGTCCGTTCGAGACCCTGCCGGCCACGATCTCGGAGATCAAGCCCGAGTCCCAGACCCTGGTGGTGCTGGTCTCCATCTTCGAGCGCGAAACCCCTGTCACGCTCTCCTTCAACCAGGTCTCCAAGATCTAGCCAGCTACAATCCAAGTATTCCTCCGCAAGATCCAGATTTCGCTGCGGCCCGGCCCGCTTAGCCGGTCCACAGCGGTGGCCATCACGCCATGATGGCCAAAAACCTAGGGCGCGCTCCGTCTCCCTAGGACAGTAATTGAGAGAAGGACCCGAAATTGGCCCCCAAGAAAAAGGTCACCGGCCTCATCAAGCTGCAGATCCAGGCAGGAGCCGCTAACCCGGCCCCGCCGATCGGACCTGCCCTTGGTCAGCACGGTGTCAACATCATGGAATTCTGCAAGGCGTACAACGCTGCGACGGAATCCCAGCGCGGAAACGTGATCCCGGTTGAAATCACGGTCTACGAAGACCGCTCCTTCACCTTCATCACCAAGACCCCGCCCGCCGCCGAACTGATCAAGAAGGCCGCCGGCGTCGCCAAGGGTTCCGCGACCCCGCACACCGTCAAGGTTGCCAAGCTGACCAAGGCCCAGGTCAACGAGATCGCCACGCAGAAGCTCGTGGACCTCAACGCCAACGATGTCGAGGCCGCGGCCAAGATCATCGCCGGCACCGCCCGTTCCATGGGCATCACCGTAGAGGCCTAATCCTCCTCTGCACCCCGGTCCCGGGAATCAGCCAGGGCGGCAACGCCACTGGAGATCCGGAACCACCAAATCCAAACTGAAAACCGACGGTAACAGGCCCACCACAAGGTGAGTGCCGCCGTCGTAAGTGGCAGGGCCCAGCGCGGTCCGGAGACCACAACTGCACAAGGAGAAACAGCAGCATGGCAAAGCGCAGCAAAGCATATGAGGCCGCCGCAGCCAAGATCGACGCGGAGAAGAACTACGCGCCGTTCGAGGCCATCAACCTCGCCAAGGACACCAACCCGTCCAAGTTCGACGCCACCGTCGAGGTCGCCTTCCGCCTGGGCGTCGACCCCCGCAAGGCAGACCAGATGGTCCGTGGCACCGTCAACCTCCCGCACGGTACCGGTAAGGTAGCCCGGGTCCTGGTTTTCGCAACCGGTGACCGTGCGGAGGCTGCCGTGGCAGCAGGCGCCGACTTCGTCGGCTCCGACGACCTGATCGCCAGGATCGCCGGCGGCTGGACGGACTTCGACGCCGCCGTGGCCACCCCGGACCTGATGGGCAAGGTCGGCCGGCTCGGTAAGGTGCTGGGTCCGCGTAACCTGATGCCGAACCCGAAGACCGGTACCGTCACCAACGACGTCGCCAAGGCCGTTGAGGACATCAAGGGCGGAAAGATCGACTTCCGCGTGGACAAGCACTCCAACCTGCATTTCATCATCGGCAAGGTGTCCTTCGACGCCAAGAAGCTGGCGGAGAACTACGCCGCCGCCCTGGATGAGGTGCTCCGTTTGAAGCCGTCCGCTTCCAAGGGCCGCTACCTGCAGAAGGCCACCGTGAGCACCACCTTCGGTCCGGGCATCCCGGTTGACCCGAACGTGACCAAGGTGCTGACCGAGGTCTAAGGGCAAAACCTTCCGCGGTGGCCGGCCAGTCCGGCTAATCGTTCAAGGGGCCGGTGCATGTGCACCGGCCCCTTTTGGCGTCCGACGACGGCGGCGTGCGTTTGGGCGGAGCCTGCCGGCTGTGCGGCCCGAACAGGCCTTGGGCCGGAAGGGGCCGTGGGCCCCCCGGGCCCTGGCCCGGAACGGCCGGTTACGCTGGCTGGCGCTTGGGCCTACTATGTGACTAACTCTGCGAAAGAAGCTTCAATGATGAAGTGTGGCACCAGAACCGAAGCCCTGAATAAGGCACCGTTCCCGCAAGCGTCTGATGCCGCGGCCCGGGCGGTAT
>DATIMB010000268.1:0-1924 GCA_035475875.1 Micrococcaceae bacterium | reverse complement strand
CAGATTGCCGGCGCACAACTGCTGCACGTCTTTGGCCCGCGCAAGTGGATCAACGCCGGCCAGGCTGGCCCGCTGGGCTGGACCGTCCCGGCCGCCCTGGGCGTGGTGCGCGGCAAGCCGGAGCAGACCGTCGTCGCGCTCTCCGGCGACTACGACTTCCAGTTCATGATCGAGGAACTGGCCGTGGGCGCGCAGTTCCAGCTGCCCTACATCCACGTGGTGGTCAACAACTCCTACCTGGGCCTGATCCGCCAGTCACAGCGCGGCTTCGAGATGGACTACGAGGTCTCACTGGCCTTCGAGAACATCAACTCCCCGGAGACCCAAGGGTATGGCGTGGACCACGTCAAGGTGGCCGAGGGCCTGGGCTGCAAGGCCATCCGGGTGGAGGATCCGGCGGATCTGGCGTCGGCGTTCGACAAGGCCAAGGCGATGATGGCCGAGTACCGGGTGCCGGTGATCGTGGAGGTCATTCTGGAGCGGGTGACCAACATTTCGATGGGCACCGAACTGGACAACGTCACCGAGTTCGAGGAACTTGCGCTGACCGGCCAGGATGCCCCGACCGCCATCACCGCCTTGCTGGACTAGGCCAGGGTAGGCACAACAGATGCGCATCATCATAGCTCCGGACAAATTCAAGGGCTCGCTGTCCGCTCCGGACGTGGCCGAACACCTGGAAATCGGGCTCCGGTCCGTGCTCTGCGGCCTCGAGGTGGAGCGCATCCCGGTTGCCGACGGCGGCGAGGGAACCGTCGATGCCGCCGTCGGCTCCGGCTACACCCGCCGCACGGCCACGGTTCCCGGGCCCACCGGCGTGCCGGTTGCTGCGGCCTTCGCCGTCCGCGGCAACTCCGCCGTAATCGAGATGGCCGCCGCCTCCGGACTGGCACTGCTGCCCGGCGGCGTCTTCGACCCGCTCGGTGCCACCAGCCGCGGCACCGGTGAGCTGATCCGCGCCGCGCTGGATGCCGGCTGTACCGATATTGTGCTGGGGGTGGGGGGCAGCGCCAACACCGACGGCGGCGCCGGCCTGCTGGCCGGCCTCGGTGCCAGGATGCTCGACGGCGCTGGCCGGGAACTGCCCGACGGCGGCGCGGCGCTGGCCCGGATCGAGACGGTTGACCTGTCCCGGCTGGACCCGCGGCTGGCTGCGGCACGTTTCACCCTGGCCAGCGACGTGGACAACCCGCTGCTGGGACCCAGGGGGGCCGCCGCCGTCTTCGGACCGCAAAAAGGTGCCTCACCGGCCGACGTCGCCGATCTGGAGCATGGCCTGGAATGCTTCTTCCGGATCCTGGCCAACGCCATCGGCACCGATGCCGTCGCGGCCGTCGACGCACCCGGAGCCGGCGCCGCCGGCGGTGTCGGCTACGCCGCACTCGCGGTCCTGAAGGCCGCCCGCAAACCGGGGGTCGACGTCGTGCTGGCCTTCACCTCCCTGGAGGACCGGATCCGCCACGCGGATCTGGTTATCACCGGCGAGGGCAGCCTGGACGACCAGAGCCTGGGCGGAAAAACACCTATCGGTGTGGCCGCCGTAGCCGCCCGCTCCGGTGTTCCCGTGCTGGCCGTGTGCGGCCGCACCACCCTTGAACCTGAAATCCTCACCCGGGCCGGTTTCGCGCAGACGTATGCCCTGACCGAACTCGAACCCGATGTCTCCGCCTGCATCGCCGATGCAGGCAACCTGTTGGTCCAGCTTGGCGCCAAGATCGGCGCAGGCCTCAATAGCCTTAACGGAAAGAAGGAAGTCTTCCATGTCTAACGGCTCCACCTCCGGTTTTGATCTTGTTGTCCGGGGCCGGCGGATCCTGACCGGGGCGGGCATTGTGGCCGGCGAGGTGGGCGTGCGCGGGGGCGTGATCGTCGCCATCGAGCCGCTGGGCAGCAACCTGGCCGGCACCGAGGTGCTGGAACTGGC
>DATIMB010000267.1:0-3196 GCA_035475875.1 Micrococcaceae bacterium | reverse complement strand
AAGGACGCACGCGGCGAGTGGTTGCTGGCACCCAACGTGGGGTCGGCCGCCGTCGTCGCGCCGAGCATGATGAAGGCCCCGGGCACCTCCCGCAGGACGTGGGAGAAATCCTCGGATCCCGGGACGGGAAACGCCATTTCCCGGAAGCTGCCGGCACCGAAGACGTCGGTGATCACGTCCCGGGCGTAGGCGTATTCCGCGGCATCGTTCACGGTGACCGGATAGTCCGGAGCCACCCTGATGTCCACGCTCATTCCGTGCCCCTGCGCGATGCCGTGGAACAGGCGCTGCAGTTCGGCCAGCAGCCGCTCCTTGTGCTCGGGCGAGAAGGTGCGCAGCGTCAGGTCGAAGGTGGCATCGTCCGGAATGATGTTGCCGGCCGTTCCAGCCACTAGCCTGCCGACCGTCGCCACCACCGGATCGAAAACATTGAAGTGGCGCGTGACCAGGGTCTGCATGGCCAGCACCATCTCGCACGCCACCGGAACCGGGTCGCGGGTCAGGTGCGGCGTTGATCCATGGCCGCCTTCGCCTCGGACGGTGACGAACAGTTCGTCACAGCCGGCCATCAGCGGCCCCGGCCGGGAGTAGAAGATGGCGTTGTCGTACTCGGCGGAGAACACGTGCAGCCCAAATGCCGCATCGGCCCGCCGCCCGGCGGCGTCGAGCACACCGTCGGCCACCATGAAGCGGCCACCGTCGTAGGTTTCCTCCCCGGGCTGGAACATGAAGACCACGTCCACGGCCAGCTGGTCCCGGCGTTCGTGCAGCAGCCGGAGCGCCCCGTAGAGCGCGGAGGTGTGCACATCGTGTCCGCAGGCGTGCATGGCGCCGGGGACGGTTGAGCTGAATTCCAGGCCGGTTTCCTCGGTCACCGGCAGTGCGTCCATGTCCCCGCGCAGCAGCACCACCTGCCGCTCGCCGCCGTCGGGGTTGTCCCGGCCGCCGCGCAGCACCACCGTCACGGAGCTTTGCCGCTCCCCGAGGCTGACCTCCAGGCCGTCCAGCTCGGCGAGCTTTGCCACGACCAAGGCCTGGGTCCGCGGCAGCTGCAGGCCGATCTCGGGGATCTTGTGCAGCTCGTGCCGGAACCCGATCAGCTCGTCCCGCAGTTCCTGGGCGTGGTCATGAATGGATTGCATATCCGTCCTCAAAGTTGATCTGATCCGTAAAATGGCGTGCCAGCTGTCAGGTGGCGGCGGCGTAATAGTCGCTGGACACTTCCTCAAAGGCGAGAGTCCTGGCGGTCGGGGTGATAGCTGCTGAGCGGACCAGCGCAACCTCGATCGGCGGCAGATCGTCCTTCAGGGCCAGCGGCACCACGCGCCCACCCGAGTACGGGACGTCGCTGGCCACGCGCTGGCTCAGCAGCGCATAGCCGTATCCCTGCGCCACGAAGGACCGTACCGTCTCATAGCCGGAAAAGCGGTAGGCAACCCGGGGAACGATTCCCGCCGCCTGGTGCAGGCTGTCGTAGTATTCCCGGCTCAGCGGCAGATCCAGCTGGACCAAGGGCTCGTGCGCGAACTCCTGCAGCGCCACGGGAGCGTCCGGCGTCTGTGCCGCCGGGTGGCTGGCAGCGACCAGGACGTGCGGCGGTATCCGTTCCACCACCGTGGCCTGGAAGCGGCTGTCCAGACCGAGCCGGTACATGATGGCGACGTCGATCTGTCCATCCAGGAGTGCGGTGCGAAGTGTCTCCAGGTCCGCTTCCAGGAAGGTCACCTCGACGTCCGGGAAGCGGGTGTGGAACTCGTGCAGGATCACCGGCAGCCGGAAGGGTGCCAACGGGGCAAAGACGCCCACCGCCAGCGTTCCGGACATGGTGGCGGACAGCCCGCGCGCCGACGCGTACAGACGCTCGGCGTGGTCCAGGAACCCATCGATTTCCCTGGCGAAGCGCGCGCCGGCTCTGGTCAGTTTCAGTCCCGCGGTCCGGTTGCGCACGAACAACTGGGCACCCACGGCCTTCTCCAGTTCGGCGACCGCCGTCGACACGGCGGACTGCGTCACCAGCAGCTCCGCCGCGGCCCCCGTCATGCTGCGTAGCCGCACGACGGCGGCGAAATAGCGCAGCTGCGTCAGTGTGAAGGGCCGGTTCATGGCAACATCATGCCACCGAAGGGTATTAACGGAATTCATTTCACGTTCCTGCCGCATCAATTTGACAAATGTAGCGCATGCCACAGAACCTGATTCCAGTTCTATCCACCGCCTACGCACCCGAGCCGGAGGCTCCCCTCATGACCGCAAAGTCGATATTTTCGCTCTCGACAGGTCTGCTCGCCGTAGCAGCCCTGGCGCTGACAGGGTGCACTAACGCCTCCCAGCAGGGCCCGGCAGCGTCCGCCTCCTCGTCGTCGTCGTCATTCAATGTCTCCACCATCCAGAAGGACGACGCCCTGGCAGCCGAGGTGCCCCAGGCCCTGCGGAACAAGGGCACTTTGGTGATGGGCTCCGACACGTCCTATGCGCCGGCGGAATTCCTGGGCGGCACTGACGGCCAGACCCCGATCGGCTACGACGTGGACCTGACCAAGGCCATCGGCGCGCTGCTGGGGCTCAAGGTAGACGTCCAGAGCGCGGCCTTCACCAGCATCCTGCCCTCGCTGGGGCCCAAGTACGACCTGAGCGCGTCCTCCTTCTTCATCACCAACGCGCGCAAGCAGGCCGCAAACTTTGTCAGCTACCTCAGCGCGGGCACGGAGTGGGCGGTGCAGAAGGGCAACCCGAAGAAGTTCAGCCTGGATGACATCTGCGGCCGCAGTATCGCCGTGCAGACCGGCTCCTTCCAGGAGACCAAGGACCTGGCCGACCGGAATGCCAAATGCGCGGCGGCCGGCAAACCGGCCATCAAGATCGTCAGCCTGAAGAACCAGACGGACGTCACCACGCGGCTGGTCAACGGCAGCGTCGACGCCATGCCCGCCGGCTCAATCACCATCGCCTACGCGATCACGCAGACCCATGGCCAGCTGGAGACCTTCGGCGACGCTTACGACGCCTCCCCGGTGGGGATCGCGGTGGCGAAGGACGACCTTCCGCTCACCAATCTGGTGGCCAAGGCGATGAACAAGCTGATGCAGAACGGCGACTACAAGAAGATCCTCGATGAGTGGGGCGTGGGCAACGTGGCCATTTCGAAGGCCGAGGTCAACCCCGACGTCCCGAAGTAGGCGTCGGCACAGAAGCGGAG
>DATIMB010000266.1:0-3873 GCA_035475875.1 Micrococcaceae bacterium | reverse complement strand
AGGGCCGGATTGATGCGGGCCTGTTCGGTGAGCTGGAGTTCGTAGTCTTCCTGGCCGGGGCGGGCGGTGAGCACGACGGCGGCCAGCAGCACCGGGGCGGAGACATGGTGCGGGGCAACGCCGGGCGCATTGGTCCAGCTTGCGATGCCGGCGGCCAGATAGCCGACGTCGATGCCGCGGTCGGAACCGAGTTCGAAGATTTTGGCCCGCAGGGTCCGCGCCGCGCGAAGTGCCACGGTGTACTGGCCGGAGTCGCGGATCAGTGTGGACAGGCGGGTGCGGCGGCCGGTCAGCAGCTGGGCAAGCCCGGAGGGGTGGGCGTGGGTCAGATCGATGCAGCCCTCGGGGGCTTTGGTGAACGCCAGGAGTGTGTCCGGGCCCGAGTAAGGACCCAGTCCCTGGAGCCACGCGATGAGCTCATCGGAGCTCTCATCGTGGCTGGCTTGCTGGGACACGTTTGCCTTCTTCTCTGCGCTTGCGCGTGACGATCTTGACCATACCGGCATGCTTTCGAGGCTATCCCGGCTGGCTGATTTTGGCGGGCGCGGCACACTGGCGGCGGCTAAAAAACGCACCGCCGTCGGGTTTTGCCGGCCCGAAGCTGGCTTTGGTGCCGGCTACTCCCACTCGATGGTTCCCGGCGGCTTGCTGGTGACGTCCAGCACCACCCGGTTGACACCGTCGACCTCGTTGGTGATCCGGTTGGAAATCCGGGCCAGGAGGTCGTAGGGCAGCCGGGACCAGTCTGCGGTCATGGCGTCCTCGCTGGAGACCGGCCGGAGCACGATCGGGTGACCGTAGGTGCGCCCGTCGCCCTGGACGCCCACACTGCGGACGTCCGCCAGCAGGACCACGGGCATCTGCCAGACCTGGCTGTCCAGGCCGGCGGCGGTCAGCTCGGCGCGGGCGATGGCATCCGCCTTGCGCAGCAGTTCCAGCCGTTCGTGGGTGATTTCGCCGACGATTCGGATGCCCAGCCCGGGTCCGGGGAACGGCTGGCGTCCCACGATTTCCGGAGGCAGGCCAAGCTGCGCACCAACGGCCCGCACCTCGTCCTTGAAGAGCGCACGCAGCGGTTCCACCAGTTCAAACTGCAGGTCTTCCGGCAGCCCGCCCACGTTGTGGTGGCTCTTGATGTTCGCAGCGCCTTCGCCTCCGCCGGACTCGACGACGTCGGGATAGAGGGTGCCCTGGACCAGGAACTTGATCTGGCCGCCCTCCGAACCTGCCTCGGCGATGAGGGCGCGTTCGGCCTCTTCAAAGGCACGGATGAATTCACGGCCGATGATCTTGCGCTTCGTTTCCGGATCGGAGACACCGGCCAGGGCGCCGAGGAAACGCTCGGTTTCCTTGGCGACGTAGAGCTTGACGCCGGTGGCGGCGACGAAGTCGCGTTCCACCTGCTCTGCTTCGCCTTCGCGCAACAGTCCGTGGTCCACGAAGACGCAGGTCAGCTGGTCGCCGACCGCCCGCTGCACCAACGCCGCGGCGACGGCGGAGTCGACGCCCCCGGACAGCCCGCAGATAACCCGGGCGTCGCCGATCTGCTCGCGGATCCGGTCCACCTGCTCTTCGACGATGTTGCCGGTGGTCCAATTGGGTTCCAGCTTGGCGCCGTTGAACAGGAAATTCTCCAGAACCTTCTGACCGTAGTCCGAGTGCTTCACCTCGGGATGCCACTGCACACCGAACAGGCCCTTGGCCTCGTTCGCGAAGGCTGCCACCGGCGCGCCGGCCGTACTGGCCAGGACCTCGAACCCCTCCGGTGCCTGGTGGACGCTGTCGCCGTGGCTCATCCAGGCGTTCTGGTGGTTAGGCACATCTGCCAGGATCGAGCGGCCCTCCCCGATGGTGGCGACGTCCGTGGCGCCGTACTCACGCAGACCTGTCCGGGCCACCGTGCCGCCGAGCGCGGAAGCCATCGCCTGGAACCCGTAGCAGATCCCGAAGACCGGCACACCTGCTTCGAAGAGGTCAGGACCTACCGAGGGCGCGTCGTCGGCGTAGACGCTGGCCGGCCCGCCGGAGAGGATGATGGCGGCCGGGTTCTTGGCCAGGATCTGCTCGGTTGTGTAGGTGTGCGGAACGACTTCCGAATACACGTTGGCTTCGCGCACCCGGCGGGCGATCAGTTGTGCGTACTGGGCACCGTAGTCAACGACGAGGACGGGCTGGTGCAAAGTCTGGGCCGGAGCGGGGTTAGTCACCATCCAATCTTAACCCAACCGGTTGGTCCGGAATCGCGCGCGGTTGGTGCTCGCGCCCACAAAGCCCGGGGCGATCGCCGTCGCCGTGCACAAGCCGCCGCCCGCCGTCGCCGTGCAGCAGCAGGCGCCGCCTTCGGCGGTGTATCCGACCCCGGCCCGCCGACATCGTTGTATCCGACCCCGGACCGGAAATCCGCCGTGGGACCGCTGCGCAGGCGGACGGAGCGGAAGGCAGCGGCAGTCAGGCCATCCCGCCAGGGTCCGGACTAGTACCGCTTGGTCGCCTGCGGGTTGGCCGCCACTTCGCCGGCAACTTCCTTGTGGATCCGGCCTTCCACGATGAACGACAGGAAAGGGATCACCCCGCCCAGCGCAATCAGGATGAACCTGCGGAACGGCCAGCGCATCAGAGACCAGAGCCGGAAGTCCGAGATGAGGTAGAGCACGTACATCCAGCCGTGCACGATGAGCACAGCGGTGGAGACGTTGACCCCGCCGGCTACGCTGGACCCGCCATCCTGGACCGCGGCGAAGCCGAAGCCGTGGGCGGCGCCGGTGGAGGCCTCGGTACCGCCGGCCATCAGCACCGAGCCAAAGACGTAGCGGACCACCAACTCCGCGCACAGCAGCAATAGCATGGAGCCGGTCAGGTACGCCATCACCTTGTAGAACGTTGCCGCGGAGCGGATCTGGGCCATCGTCCCGCCAAACCGGCGTTTGGGCTGCCTGGTGGTCTCTGTCACTTTGTTACCTCACTGGATGGCGTTGGGTTCGTGCTGGTGATCCGGGGGCCGTGGCTGCCGTTTTCTTCCGGATCGTGATCAGGAGCTCCGCTGGACTCCAGCAGGGCTTCCTGCTGGCGGCGCAGGTCGTCGGCCACCAGCCGCCACCACAGGAACACGGCGAAGCCGGCAAAGACGACCCACTCCACCGCATAGAAAATGTTCAACCAGTTAACCTGGTTTCCCTGATCCTTTGCTGTGACCGTGATGTGCTTGAGCGGGCCGGTGACGGCGGCGGCGCCAACATCCGTTCCGCCTACGAGTTCCCTGTTGGAGATGACGAACGCAGGGTAGCTGCTGACCTGCCAGACGTTGACCAGTTGCGCGGTGGAGAGCGCGGCCACCTGGCCGGCCGGGACGTTGGGCTTGGGGTCGGGTGCCTCGGAGGGGATCAGCCGGCCTTCCAGGGTTAGCTGGCCCGACGGCGGTGCTGCCGCCTGGGCGGGATCGGCCAGCCAGCCGCGGGCGACGGGAATGACTGTCACCGGGGAGGTGGCGGCACCGGTGAGGACGGGGGCGCCGTCGACGACGAAGGCCGTCACCACCCAGAATCCGGATGTCCCGTCCTGCAGCCTGCCCTGCACAATGACCTGCTTCGACGGGTCGAAATGCCCGGTGGCGGTGATGAGCTGGTCCTCGGCCGAGGAGTGCATCGGTTCGCCGGGTTTCATAACGGACACCAGCGGCTTCACCGACTCGGTCACCACGGGTTGGGGCGTGTCCGTCTGGGTCGAGCGGGAAAACTGCCACTGGCTAAGCAGCACAAAAACACCGGAGACGGCCAGCGCAAGGATCAGCGCGGCAATCCAACGGGGTTTGAGGGCAGTTTTCAACACCCCTTAAAGGTACTTCGTCCTCCTGTAGAACTCCCAATGAAGGGCCTC
>DATIMB010000265.1:0-9720 GCA_035475875.1 Micrococcaceae bacterium | reverse complement strand
TCGGTGCGCCACGGCATCCGGCCGGTGACCACCAGCGGCAGCGTCTCGTCGACCAGCCGCCGGTCCTTGAGCAGGCCGGTGGTGACCTCGGCCAGCGAGCGGCCCTCCAGCGATTCGACGTCGCCCAGCCGACGGTAGGCGGAGACGCCGTTGGGGCTGGCGTACTGCACGATGCCGTCCGCGTCGAGCCGGATCAGCCCGTCCCCCACCCGGGGCGCGCCGCGGCGCGACCCAGTGGGTGAGGCGAAGTCCGGCCACAGTCCCAGCGTCCCCATCCGGAGCAGGTCGTAGGCGCACTGCCGGTAGGTCAGCTCCAGCCGTGAGGGCATCCGCGAGCTGGAAAGGTCCATATGCGTGGTGACCACGGCCAGGGTGCGGCCGTTGCGGACCATCGGCACCGCCTCCACCCGCATCGCCATCTCGGTGCTCCAGCCGTTGGTTTCGGCGGAACGCTCAATGGTCTGGCTCTCCCAGGCCTTGGTCACCAGCGGGGCCAGGTCGCTGCGGATCTTCTGGCCCACGAAGTCGGAGTGGAAGACGGTGTGCGTGGTGGAGGGCCGCACATGCGCCAGCGCCACGTAGCCCAGCTCCGGATGCGGGAACCACAGCGCCAGGTCGGCGAAGGCCAGGTCCGCGACCAGCTGCCAGTCACCCACCAGCAGGTGCAGCCATTCGGCGTCGCCAGGGCCAAAATCGGCGTGCTCGGTGAGCGGATCGGTGAAGATGGCCATGATTCTCTTTCCTCAATGGGGCGTGGACCCGGCCCCCGTGTGGAGGGCCGGGTCCGTCAGCCGGGTCCGTCAGCGGTGTCTGTCAGCAGAGTCCGTGGGCCGGTCCGTCAGCGCCGGACGATGGAGCGCAGGAGCCGCAACGCCACCGACAGGGAGGCCATGTCGTCCTGTTCCAGCTCGTTGACCTCCGCGAACATCTTTTTGGCCCGCTCCAGCTGCTCGGCGTTCTGCTCCTCCCAGCCGGCGATCCGTTCGGCGGCTTCCTGCCCCGGCTCGGTGGCGTGCATGACGGCCTTGGTCATGTCCGCCGCCGTGGCGTACAGGTCGTCGCGCAGTGCGGCGCGGGCCAGTGCCTGCCAGCGGTCGTCGCGCGGCAGCGCGGAGATCCGTTCCAGCAGGGCGTCGACGCCAAAGTGGTCATACAGCGCGTAGTAGACCTTCGCCACCTCGTCCACCGGCTCGTGGATGTGCGCGGAGATCTTGGTGATGTCCAGCAGCGCAAAGCTTTCGAACAGCTCCGCCCAGCGCTTGCCCAGCTGTGCCGGAACGTCCCAGCTAGTGGCCTGCGCCAGCCAGGAGTCCACCCGGGCCTTGTCCGTGCCGCGCAGGTAGCCGCCCAGCTGGGCGCCCAGTTCCTGCACGGTCGGGCCAAAGGTGTGCACGACGTCGTCGATCGGGGCCGTGCTGCCCTGGGTGATCAGCCAGCGGACCGCCCGGTCCAGCAGCCGGCGGACGTCCAGGTGCAGGGTGCTCCAGTGCTCGGTGGGGAACGACGGCGGCAGCGCGTTGAGTGCGTCGATCATCTCGTCGAGGCGGTAGATTTCGCGCAGCGCCACGAAGGCGCGGGCGACGACGGCCTCGGTCACCGAGGTTTCCTCCATGGCCCGGAACGCGAAGGTGATGCCGCCCATGTTGATCATGTCGTTGGCCACCACGGTGGCGATGATCTCGCGGCGCAGCGGGTGGCTGTCCAGCTCGGCGTCGAAACGCTCCACCAGCTGCGCCGGGAAGTAGCGGCGCAGCGTCTTGCGGAACCACGGATCGTCCGCCAGGTCACTGTCCCGCAGCGCGTTGGCCAGCTCGATCTTGGCGTACGCGGCCAGCACGGACAGCTCCGGGGAGGTCAGTCCCTGGCCGCTTTCCAGCCGGGTCTTCAGGGTCGCCGTGGTGGGCAGGGCTTCCAGGTCCCGCTTCAGGTCCGCGGAGGATTCCAGCCAGTCCATCAGGCGTTCGTAGCTGGGGCTCCATTCCACCACCCGCATCCGGTCGTTGAGCAGCAGGATGTTCTGCTCCACGTTGTCCACCAGCACCAGCTCGCCCACCTGGTCGGTCATGCTGGCCAGGAAGTCAGCGCGCTCGGACGGATCCAGCTTGCCGGCGGCCACCATCCGGTCCACGAAAATCTTGATGTTGACCTCGTGGTCGGAGCAGTCCACGCCGGCAGAGTTGTCGATCGCGTCGGTGTTCAGGATGACCCCGTGCAGAGCGGCTTCGATCCGGCCGCGCTGGGTCATGCCCAGATTGCCGCCCTCGCCGATCACCTTCACGCGCAGGTCCTTGCCGTCCACCCGGATCGCGTCGTTGGCCTTGTCCCCCACGGAGGCATTGGTCTCCGTGCTGGCCTTGATGTAGGTGCCGATGCCGCCGTTGTAGAGCAGGTCCGCCGGGGCCAGCAGGATGGCCCGCAGCAGCTCCGGCGGGCTCAGCCGCACGGTTCCTTCGGGCAGGCCCAGCGCCACCCGGACCTGTTCCGAAACCGGGATGGACTTGACGTGGCGGGCGTAGATGCCGCCGCCCTCGCTGATCAGCGAGGCGTCGTAGTCCGCCCAGGAGGAGCGCGGCAGTTCAAAGAGCCGGCGCCGCTCGGCGAAGGAGGCGGCGGCGTCCGGGTTGGGGTCCAGGAAGATGTGTCGGTGGTCGAAGGCGGCAATCAGGTTGATGTGCTCGGAGAGCAGCATCCCGTTGCCGAAGACATCCCCGGACATGTCCCCGACGCCGACGACGGTGAACGCCTCGGTCTGCGTGTCCACGTCGATTTCGCTGAAGTGCCGCTTGACCGACTCCCAGGCGCCGCGGGCGGTGATCCCCATCGCCTTGTGGTCGTAGCCCACGGAGCCGCCGGAGGCAAAGGCATCACCGAGCCAGAAGCCGTACTCGGCGGAAATCGAGTTCGCGATGTCGGAGAAGGAGGCGGTGCCCTTGTCCGCCGCCACCACCAGGTAGGAATCGTCGTCGTCGTGCCTCACCACCTCCGCCGGCGGCACCAACTGCTCCCCCTCCGGCGTGGTGACCAGGTTGTCGGTGAGGTCCAGCAGGCCGCGGATGAAGGTCTTGTAACTCTCGATGCCCTCCGCCATCCAGGCCCCACGGTCCACCGAAGGGTCCGGAAGTTGCTTGGCGAAGAAGCCGCCCTTGGCACCGGTGGGCACAATCACGGCGTTCTTGACCGTCTGCGCCTTGACCAGGCCCAGCACCTCGGTGCGGAAATCCTCGCGCCGGTCGGACCAGCGCAGCCCGCCGCGGGCCACCTTGCCGAAGCGCAGGTGCACGCCCTCCACCCGCGGCGAGTAGACCCAGATCTCGAACTTCGGCCGAGGGAAGGGCAGCCCGTCGATGGCCGTCGGGTTGAGCTTGATGCTCAGGTACGGCTTGTGCTGGAAGTAGTTCGTGCGCAGCGAGGCCTCGATCAGGTTCGCCAGCGTCCGCAGCACCCGGTCGGCGTCCAGCGTCGCGACCTGCTCCAGTGCCTCGGCGAGCCGGCCGCGGACCTCCTCCAGCCGGGGCTTGCGGTCATCGTCGGCCAGCGCAGGGTCAAAGCTGGTCTCGAACAGCTGCACCAGGGCGCCGGTGACCGCCGGGTTGGCCAGCAGGGTGTCCGCGATGAAGCCGTAGGAGTTTGTGTTGCCCATCTGGCGCATGTACTTGGCGTAGCTGCGCAGGATCAGCACCTGCTGCCAGGCCATCCCCTCGCGCAGCACCAGCCGGTCAAAGGCGTCCGACTCGCTGGCGCCGGTGATGGCCGCGCCGAAGGCATCGGCCAGCAGGCCGCCGGTGGCCAGCGGATCGATGCCCTGCGGATACTTCAGGCCCAGGTCATAGAGGAAGAAGTCGCGGTGGTCCGCCGTCTCGATCTCGAACGGGCGCTCATCGAGGACCTCAAGGCCCAGGTGCTGGAAGTACGGCAGGATCTGGCTCAGGCTCTTGGGCTCGGCCATATAGAGCTTGATCCGTGCGTCCTCCTCCAGGTCCTCCTGCGCCCCGGCCGGGATGTAGACGTGCATGCCGGGCCGGCACGGCGCGGCATCCTCACCGGAGGCCAGGGTCTTCTTGTAGGCCTTGTCGAACTCCTCGAAGCGGCGGATGTCCTCCAGCGCCTCCTCCACTTCGAAGGCCACCCGGTAGGCCGGCGGAAAGGCCTCGGCCCATTTTTCGCCCAGGTGTTCGGCGTGCTCCAGACCGTGCTCCTCGCGCAGCACCTCGCCGATGCCTTCGGCCCAGGATCGGGCGGCCATCACCAGGCGCTTTTCCAGCGCACCGGCGTCCACCGCGGCCACCTTGGCACCCTTGGGAAGCCGGATCCGGAAGAACAGCCGGGCCAGCGCGGACTCGCTCATCCTGGCCTCGAAGTCGATCGATTCGGCGGCGAAGGTGCTGGTCAGCTCGTCCTCGATCCGGCGCCGGACAGCGGTGGTGTAGCGGTCGCGCGGGATGTAGACCAGCGCGGACATGAACCGGCCGTAGATGTCCGGGCGCAGGAAGAGCCGGGTGCGGCGGCGCTCCTGCAGGCGCAGGATGCCCTGCGCGGTGGCGATCAGGTCCTCCACCTCGATCTGGAACAGCTCATCGCGCGGGTAGGTCTCCAGCACCGCGAACAGGTCCTTGCCCGAGTGCGAGTCCGGCGGGAAGCCGAAGTGCCGCAGCACCGCGTCCACCTTTTCGCGGACCACCGGGATGTTGCGCACGCTTCCCGTGTAGACCGTGGAGGCAAAGAGGCCGATGAAGCGCTGCTCGCCGTTGACATTGCCGTCCGCATCGAAGGATTTCACGCCGATGTAGTCCAGGTAGGCGGCGCGGTGCACGGTGGATCGGGTGTTGGCCTTGGTAATCACCAGTGCCCGCTTTTCCCGTGCCTTCTGCTGTCCGGTGGCCGTCAGGTGCTGGATCTGCCGGCTGTCCTTGCCGTCGCGCAGCAGCCCCAGGCCGCTGCCTTCCCGGTTGACCAGCACGTCCTCGCCGTTTTCGCTGACCAGGTCGTATTCCCGGTAGCCCAGGAAGGTGAAGTTGCCGGCGTCCATCCAGTGCAGCAGGTCCTCGGCCTCGCGCAGGTCCACGATGGACTCGCCCCGGGTGACCCGGGCCAGTCCCTCCGCCCGGCTGATGGCCTTGTCCCGCATGGCCTGCCAGTCCTCCACGGCCGCGCGGACGTCGGCCAGGATCTTGGTCAGGCCGTGGATCAGGGATTCCCGGACAGCATCGGAGACGCGATCGATTTCGACGGCGATCCAGGACTCCATGAAGGAGGCGTTGTCGCCCTGGGCCACCAGGTGGGAGACGCTGGGCATGGCTGCGGTGTCGCCGCTGGAAATGCCCAGGTGCGCAGGGACCTTGGCGACGCTGGCCAGCTCGTGGCTGTCCCGGTTCCGGCTGACCACGAACATCGGGTGCATCACCATCCGGATGGCGGCGTTCTGGCGGACCAGCTCTGCGGTGACGGAGTCCACCAGGAAGGGCATGTCGTCGGTGACGATGTACACCACGGCCTGCTCGGGCTCGTTGATGATCTCCACCTTGGCGGTGCCAGGCGTGCGGTCCTGCGCCAGTCCCAGGTGTTCGCGTGCCCGGTCCTGAAGCGTCTGGGGCTCGTAGGCCTGGGCATCCTCCTCGGCCAGATGTTCGTAGTAGTCGGCTATGAAAGATTCCATAGCCTGGGGAGCCAGCTGGGAGTCCACCGTGTTGGATCCTGACGACATGAAAGAAACGCCTCCGTCACATGAGTAAAGACCGCCTCATTGCGGCCTCAAATCGAGCCTAGCGCGAAACCAGAGGGATTTCTGTGGAAGTTGTGACAGGCCTTTTGCGCTTTCGCTGGACGGGTGCACAAACAATTCCGGCCACGGCGCGGCGCAGCGCCGAGTCCGGGGCCGCCTCCCGCAGGAGCGCCCCCGCCAGCAGTGATTTGTCTGCCGCTTCCGGGTCCCAGGGCAGGAAATGGCGGATCTCCACGGGCGGCCCGAACCGTTCCCAGGCCAGCTTGAGTGCGTTCTCGGGTCCCCTTCCGGCTGCGGTTTTGCGCACCTTGTTTAGGACGACGACGGTCCCCTCCGGGAGCGCGGCAGTGGCGGTGCTTCGGGTGGGGCCCGAGTTCCCGCTCGAGAGCGTGCTGCCGGGGACGGCGCGGGAGGGCGCGCTGGCGGGGATCATGCTGCCGGGGACCGCGCTCGAGGGCGTGCTGTTGGAGATCATGCTGCCAGGGACGACGTTCGCCATGTCTGCCAGGCCCCGCACCAGCCTGGGCAGGCCAATAGCGTCCGCCGATCCCACCGCGATGATGGAATCCGCTGCTGCCAAACTGGTCAGCGTCGCGGCATTCCGGCGCGGTGCCAAGGTGTCGTAGCTGAGCTCCTCGTCCGATTCCAGGCAGAAACCGCAATCGATAACCGTCACCTGTGCGGCATCCCGGCAAACCTCCAGCAGCAAACCCAGTGCCGCCGAGCGGAGTTCCGGCCAGCGGTCCGCCCGGGTCAGTCCCGTCAGGACGCCCAACTGGCCCCCGCGGAAGACCACGTCCGCGGCTACCCGCTGCAGGGAACCGGCGTCCAGCAGTCCCTGGTCCGCCAGCCGGCACGCCTGCGCCAGCCCGGCCGATTCATCCAGCAGCCCAAGGCTGGCGGCGATGCTGGCGCCGTAGCTGTCCGCGTCGATCAGCAGCACCGACTGCCCGGCGGCTGCCAGCTCCGCAGCGACATTCACCGCCACCATCGTCCGGCCCGGCGCCCCGGTGGGACCCCATACCGCCAGGATCCTTCCGGCACCCTCCGGGAGGCCAAAGCCGGAGTCGTCCCCGCTGCCTGGCCCGTCCTCCGTGGGCGCAAAGCCACGCCCGGAATCGCCGCCAAAATGGGCGCCAACGCCGTCCCAGTCCGCACCGGAGTCTGGGCCCGCCGTGGCACCTCCGCCCACACCGGCTCCCCTGCGGCCGGACCGCGCCGCCACCGCCTCCGCAATCCTGTCCGCCAGCACGGCCGAGCCGGTGCTTCGGCCTGCCACCGAGGCACCGATGCCGCGCAGCCGCCGGGACTCCCCGGCGTCGTCGGTCAGCACCAGCACCGCCACTCCCACCGCGGCAAGCCGGTCCACCAGCGTCGCCGTCAGCCCTTCCGAGCCCTCCGCGATGACCGCCGCCCGGGCCAGCCCGCTCTGGCAGGCGGCCAGCAGCTCCGGCAGCTCGGCGCAGCGGCGCACCACCGTGACGGGTCCATGCAGCCGCTCCAGGCCGCCCACCAGATCCTCCGGGGCCTCGCCCACCGTCACCACCGGAATGTTCATCCCTTGCCACCGGCGGGATTCCAGACCACAGCCACCTTGGCCTTGTTCGCGAGGGCGCCAAGCAACTGCGGCATCTGACCGTCCGTCACCAGCACGTGCAGCAAGGTGGAGCGGTTTCCGCCCAGCGCCGTCGATCCCGGCGTCAGCTCTGAAATCTCCGCTCCGGGCAGCAGCAGCTTCGGCTCCGCGTAGCCGTTCTTCGTGTCCGGCAACGACACCCACACGTCCACCCGGGAGCCGACGACGGCCTCCTTCGGCAACGCCTCATCGACGCTCAGCGCCGCGGGCTTGCGGTCCAGCGCATCCGCCTTCCCAAGGCTGGACCTGGCCAGCAGCTCCCCTTTGGGGATCATCCGTACCGCCACCCGATCCGGAGGAAGGGGCTCCGATGCGGCCCAGTAGACGCCTTCCACGTCGCCCAGCCGCACCGGCACCCGGATCAGTGCATCGGGAGTGATCTTCTGCCCCACCACAATGTTCTCCCGCGCGGCGTAGACGTCGTTGGTGCGGTCGGCTCCGCCGACCAGTGCAACCACGGAGGCGATGGATGCCAGCACCAAAAGGATCCCGACCAGCAGCCGCGGATCCTTCCAGGAGGGCTTCTTCAATCGGGCGGCAGCGGCCCGGTCGGCATGGCTGGGCGGGGCAAGACTCATCTGGTTCCCCCCAAAAGGTCTCGGGCTACGGGCCGCAACGGCGCCGTCGTCTTCCTAGTTCTAGCGGCTCCTGGACCGGATGGAAACCCCTCGCGCCAAATTCCCCTCTTTTGTGCATCGGGAGAACACTCCCTGCTCGATACAGGGCCGTATCGAGCACGGAGCACTACTCGATGAAGGGCTAAGGGGACCCAAGTGTGGATAAGGGCACCAAGGGCGTTCAGCTGTGCCACAATGGGCCTTATGCCACGCTTTCTTACGCTTGCCGATGTTGCGGAGCAGCTCCAGCTTTCCGCCGCGGCGACCTACGCGCTGGTGCGCAGCGGTGAACTTCCGGCCATCCAGATCGGCGGCCGGGGCCAGTGGCGGGTGGAAGAAGCCAAGTTCGAGGAATATATCCAGGGCCGTTACGCGGCGACGGAGCAGCTGCTGGCGGAAGCACGGCTGCACGGCGAAAAACTGCCTTAGCCGTCCCTTCGCCGCTTCAGCTGCTCTGCCGCCGCTGCCGGCTCAGCTAGCTGGGCTCATCTGCTGGGCTTACCTGCTGGACTTAGCTGCTGGGTTCAGCTGCGCGCGATGACCAGGGCCACGTTGTGTCCGCCGAAACCGAAGGCGTTGACCACGGCCACGTCCGCCTTGACCTCGCGCTTCGTGTTCTGCACCACGTCAACCTCGATCTCCGGGTCGACCTGGTCAACATTCGTCGTCGGCGGAACGACGCCCTCCTGCAGGGCCAGCACGGCGACTAAGGTGCTCAGTGCTCCGGATCCGCCCAGCAGGTGCCCCGTCATCGACTTGGTGGAGGTGACAGGTGCCTGAATGCCTGCCTGTGCGATGGCCCGGCTCTCGTTGACGTCGCCCGCGGGGGTGGAGGTGGCGTGGGCGTGGACAAACCCAACGTCACCCGGACCGACTCCGGCC
Organism: Micrococcaceae bacterium; assembly: GCA_035475875.1. GTDB lineage: Bacteria > Actinomycetota > Actinomycetes > Actinomycetales > Micrococcaceae > Arthrobacter_M. The sequence goes on along the minus strand of DATIMB010000265.1, from coordinate 866 downwards.
ACCTTCAGCGCGCTGCTGATGGTGCGGGCCTGGTTGGCAGGGTCCGCTCCAACAATGTCGAAGGCATCCGAGGTGACGGCGGCGCCCTCAATGAAGCCGTAGATGGCTGCTCCGCGCGCCCGTGCAAAAGATTCACGCTCAAGCACCAGCACGGCAGCGCCCTCGCCGAGCACAAATCCGTCGCGGCCCACATCAAAGGGCCGGGATGCCAGCGTCGGCTCGTCATTGCGCTTGGACAGGGCCCGGGTCTGCGCGAAGGACGCCAGGGTGAGGCCAGCGATGGCGGCTTCCGTGCCGCCGGCGACGACGACGTCGGCGGATCCGGAGAGGATCATCTCCCTGCCCATCGCGATGGCTTCGGAGCCTGAGGCGCAGGCGCTGACGGGCGTCCGGGCGCCGGCTTTGGCGCCGATGTCGATGGACAGCCAGGCGGCAGCACCGTTGGCCATCAGCATGTTCACGGTGTGCGGGGACACCCGGCGCGGACCGGAGTCGGCGAAGTTATGCTCCTGCACGACCGTGGTGGTGATGCCGCCGATGCCGGTGCCGATCGCCACGCCCAGCCGCTCGCCGTCGACCTCCGGCCTGCCGGCGCGCTCCCAGGCCTCGCGGCCGGCAACCATGGCGAACTGCTCGGAGCGGTCCAGCCGGCGCAGCTCACGCACCGGCAGCAGCTCCTCGAATCCCTCCGGCACCCTGCCCGCGATCCTAGCTGGCAGCTCCTCTGCCCAGGGCTCGGTGAGCGGGCCGACGCCCGAGACGCCGTCCAACAGTGCTGCCCAGGTGGAAGGCGCGTCCAGACCTACCGGGCTGACGGCTCCATATCCCGTAATCGCTATTCGATCCATGCCCTAAGCCTTTCACAT
>DATIMB010000264.1:0-1758 GCA_035475875.1 Micrococcaceae bacterium | reverse complement strand
ATGAGCGGCCCGAGATCCCGCGCGGCCTCTACGCTGGGGTCCAGTTCCAGCCGGAGTTCCTTGAGGATGGCCAGATCCGGCCGGAAGCCGGTGGCCGGGATCAGCACATCCACTGCCAGGATCTGCTCCACGCCCGGAGTGCCACCGTAAACGGTCAGCCCGTTGCCGTCCGTGGCCAAGCCAGTGATGTTGAAGGAGCTGCGCAGGTCAACCACCCCGGTCTCCACCAGCTTGCGCAAGCGCGTACCGAGCATTCCGCGCGCAGGAAGTCCGTCCAGGTCGCCGCCGCCGTAGAGCCGGCTCACGGAGGGACCACGCACAGCCCAGCTGATCCGGGTCTCCGGCTCGGCTTTGGCCAGTTCGCCAAGGGAAAGCAGCGTGTTCGCGGCGGAGTGGCCCGCACCCACGACCAGCACATGCCGGCCCGCGAAGTGGCGACGGTCGGTGCCGAGGACATCGGGCAGCGGCCTGGTGATCCGCACGCTGGCTTCCGCTTCGCCCAGGGCGGGCAGCCCGGCCTGGCCGAGCGGGTTGGGCGTGCTCCACGTCCCCGAGGCGTCGACGACGGCCCGGGCCAGGATGTCGTTGGTGGAGCCGTCGGCGGTGCGGGTCCGGACCAGGAAGGGCGTCTCGTCGCGGAGCCTGGAGTGCGTCTTGTCCATGCCCTGGCGGGTCACGGCGGTGACCGTTGTCCCGGTACGGATCAGCGGCGCCAACTGCTCCGTGGCTGCCAACGGCTCCAGGTACTCGGCCACCAGCTCATGCCCGGTCGGCAGGGCTGTCAGGTGTGGTGCCCGCCATCCGGCGGCTTCAAGCAGGCGGACCGCCGCAGCGTCCAGGTTGTAGCGCCACGGGGAAAACAGTTTGGTGTGGCCCCAGGCCCGTACCGCGGTCCCGGGACGGCTGCCGGCTTCCAGGACAAGCGGGGTCAGCCCGTTTTCGAGCAGGTGGGCGGCCGCGGCCAGGCCCACCGGTCCGGCACCGACGACGACGACGGGGAGTTGCGTTAGTGCTGGCATGAGGGGTTTTCCGTTCTGTTCGTTGGAGAGGCTGTCGCTTGGATCCGGAGTTCGGCGTCCGGCGGCACGGTTCCGGCCGGCTTTACCGTGCGGGAAGAAGTTCGGAGACCAGGGCCCGGACCCGGGATCTGATGTCATCCCTGATCGGGCGCACCGCATCCACGCCCTGGCCGGCCGGGTCATCCAGCTCCCAGTCCTCATACCTCTTGCCCGGGAAGACGGGGCAGGTGTCCCCGCAGCCCATGGTGATGACGACGTCGGACTCCTGCACCGCCGTCGTCGTGAGGACTTTGGGGACTTCGTCGGACATGTCGATGCCCTCCTCCGCCATCGCCTGCACCGCGGCCGGGTTGACCGCTTCAGCGGGTTCGGACCCGGCGGAGCGGACCTCGATGGCACCCCGGGACAGGGCGCTGAGGTAGGCGGCAGCCATTTGCGAGCGTCCGGCGTTGTGCACGCAGACAAACAGGACGGAGGGCTTCTTCGTGGTTTCGGTGATGCTCATGGGCTTTTTGCTCCTAAGACGAGGACCACTGCAAGTATATCGACGAATGTCAATGTATGTGCATAATGGATACATGAAAACTCCCCAGACCCTCGGAGCGAGCGCTCTCGATTCCTGCTGCACCCCGGCCGGCACCGATGTGCTGGACGCGGAGGAGGCGCAGAAGCGGGCGCTGGTGTTCAAGGCGCTGGCCGATCCCAACCGGCTCCGGCTGCTGTCCATCGTCAAGGCCAG
>DATIMB010000263.1:0-1975 GCA_035475875.1 Micrococcaceae bacterium | reverse complement strand
CAGCGCGTCCGCGGTGTGCATGCCGTCCAGGCTGCCGGAGGACAGCGGAGACTTCAGCGCATCCGCGGAATAGCCGTCCTGCCGCCACTGGTCCGTGTGCATGTACCAGTAGCCCGTGCCGATCATGGTCCTTGGCGGGCGAGCCCAATCCAGGGCGTTGGCCAGGGAGACCCAGCCTGTGGTTGGCCTGGTCTTTTCCTGCCCGACGTAATGCGCCCAGCCGCCGCCGTTGCGGCCCATACAGCCGGTGAGCATGACCATCGCCAGCACCGCCCGGTAGGTGGCATCGCCGTGGAACCACTGGCAGATCCCGGCACCCATGATGATCATCGACCGGCCCTGGGACTGCTCCGCGTTGCGGGCAAATTCCCGCGCCACCCGGATGCAGGCCTGCGCCGGGACGGAGGTGATTTCCTCCTGCCAGGCAGGCGTGTAGGGGGTGCCGGCGTCGTCGTACCCGGCGGCCCAGTCGCCCGGCAGCCCCGGACGGCCGACGCCGTACTGGGCCAGCATCAGGTCGAACACGGTGGTGACCAGATGCCCGTCCACCCGCAGCACCGGCACCCCGCGGCGCAGCACGCTGCCGGCCCCGGCCGGGTCCTCAAAGCAGGGCAGCAGCACCTCCGCGCTGTCGCCGCCGTCGAGCCCCAGCAGGGTCAGCGCGGGGTCAACCCCTTCGAGGTCCAGATTCCATTTGCCCTTGCCGGACTCGTTGTAGCGGAACCCCATGGACCCGTTCGGCACCACCGGCCGCCCGGTCTTCCGGTCGAAGAGCACCGTGCGGAACGCCGCGTCCTCAGCCCCGAACCCGGTGGACAGGTCCGCGGCGGTGAGGAATTTGGACGGAACCAGCCCCCCGCCGTCGTGCTCCTCCAGCCGGACCAGGAAGGGCAGGTCCGTGTAGCGCCGGATGTACTCGGAAAAGTACGGCACCTGGCGGTCCACGAAAAATTCCTTGAGCATCACATGGCCCATCGCCATGGCCAGCGCCGCGTCGGTGCCCGCCTGCGCCGGCAGCCACTCATCCGCGAACTTCGTATTGTCCGCGTAGTCCGGGCTGACCGAGACCACCTTGGTGCCGCGGTAGCGCACCTCCGTCATCCAGTGCGCATCCGGGGTCCGGGTCACCGGCACATTGGAACCCCACATCATCAGGTAGGTGGAATCCCACCAGTCCCCGGATTCCGGCACATCCGTCTGGTCTCCGAAAACCTGGGGACTGGCCACCGGCAGGTCCGCATACCAGTCGTAGAAGGACGTCATCACCCCGCCGATCAGCTGGATGAAACGGTTGCCCACCGCGTGCGAGACCATCGACATCGCCGGGATCGGCGAGAAGCCGGAGCAGCGGTCCGGCCCGTATTTCTTGATCGTATGCACGTGCCCTGCCGCGGCCATTTCGATGGCCTCCTGCCAGGAGATGCGGACCAAGCCGCCCTTGCCGCGGGCCTGCTGGTAGCGGCGCCGGCGCTCCGGATCCCCGACCACGTCCGCCCACGCCAACACCGGATCCTTCAGCCGGGCCTTGGCCTCGCGGTACATCTCCACCAGCACCCCGCGGGCGTAGGGGAAGCGGACCCGGGTGGGGGAGTAGGTGTACCAGGAAAAGGCCGCCCCGCGGGGGCAGCCTCTGGGCTCATATTCGGGACTGTCGGCACCGACGGAGGGATAGTCCGTCTGCTGGGATTCCCAGGTGATGATCCCGTCCTTGACGTAGACCTTCCAGGAGCAGGAACCGGTGCAGTTCACCCCGTGCGTGGAGCGGACCACCTTGTCGTGGCTCCAGCGGTCCCGGTAGAACACATCCCCCTTGCGGCCGCCTTCCCGGAACACCGCCCGGCCATCGTCCGTCTGGTCCCATTTGGTGAAGAAACGGCCCAGCTTGAGCATCGCGTCGGATGCGGGACCGTCAAGGCCCGCCTGTTCCCCAGTAGCAGTCATGGCACCAACCTAGACCGGCGGTACCTGCGCGTAT
>DATIMB010000262.1:0-2489 GCA_035475875.1 Micrococcaceae bacterium | reverse complement strand
TGATCCAGACCGGTCATGACCCGCGCCGGTTCGTGGAAGACCTGCTTGAGCGCTTCCGCGACCTGATCATTGTCCAGGCTATGCCGGAAAGCGCTCATGCCATCCTGCGCGGGATGCCGGAGGACCAGATCTCGCGGATGCGGACCCAGGCCACCCAGCTGGGGGCTGCGGAGCTCTCCCGCGCGGCGGACGTGACCAACAGCGCGCTGACGGAAATGACAGGGGCCACTTCCCCGCGGCTGCATCTGGAACTGCTCAGCGCCCGGCTACTGCTGCCCGGTGCGGATAAGTCGGAGCGCGGCATGGCGAGCCGCCTGGACCGGATCGAGCGCCGGCTGAGTTATGGGGTGGCGGAGCCGGCAGCGCACACGGGCGGGTTTGCCCCGGATGCTGCGCCTGCTGAGGGTACGACGGCGGCGGTCCCACCTGCGTCCCGGCCCGCGCCTTCGCCGGTTCCCGGGTCAACCGGTTCCGGCTCGCGCCCGGCGGCGCAGGACGTTTCGGGCCGGCCTGTGCCCGACGGACGGACTGCGGAACAGGACGGTGCCGCCGCCGCTGGCGAAGCGCCCGACCGCGCACAAATGGGCCGGCCGAGGGTCAGCACCAACGATTGGCCGGTCGATGAGCCTACTGCCGGAAACGTTGCCTCACGGCCGGTGGCCGGAGCAGCGGCGCGCCAGCAGGCAGGCCAGCCGGAGCAGGGCGGCGGGTCCGCGGGCGAGGCTGCCCAGAAGGGGCGGGCGGCGCAGGCTGGCGCGGTCAGCGCCCCTTCGGGCCCATCCGGCGCGTCCGGTACATCCGCAAACGGGGTTGAGGTGCTGCGACGTGCCTGGCCGGAGATCCTGGAAAACCTGGCCAAGGTCAAGCGCAGCAGTTGGGCGCTGGTAGCCCCCAACGCCACGCCGCAAAGCTTTGACGGGGATTTCCTGCAGCTTGCCTTCAGCACCGAGGGCCTCGCCGGGGCCTTCAGCCGCGGCGACCATGCGGACAATCTGCGCTCTGCGATCAACAAGACACTTGGTATCAGCTGCCGAGTCAACCCGGTCGTCGGAGGCTCCTCCGCCGCCAGTTCGAGCGCTGAACCCCGCCCAAAAGCACCGGCTGACCGCACTGGTGCCGGAACACCGGCACCGGCAGGCGGCACTGGCTCCGGAACACCGGTGCCGGCAGGTGAGACTGGCGCCGGAACACCGGTGCCGGCAGGTCCTCCTGCCTCCGGACCCGTGCCGCAGGACCAGCCTTCCGCAGCTACCGGGCAGCGGCAGGCGGCAGGGCCGCCACGGCACGGTCCTGTGGGCGGGGCATCGACGAACCCTGCCCCGGAGGAGCCACCGTATTCGGACGAGGAGCCGCCGGACGATTGGGATGCTCCCCCGCCGGAACCTTCCTACCCATCCGGCCCGGCCCGGAGCCAGCGGTCCATGGGAGGCACGGCACCAAACGCCGCCGGCAACGCCAGCGCCAATCATCGGGCGCCGGTGGAGCCGGGTTGGGGGTCCATCTCCGATGCCCCCTCGTGGGCAACGGCAGGGGCTGCGGAGCCTGCCTCAGCCGCCAACCCGAGCCGTCCGCCCTCGACCGCACCGTCACCGGGTACGCCGTCGGACGGACCGTCGTTGGGCACATCATCGTCGGGCACGCCGTCGCCCGGCGGACCGTCGTCGGAAGCTCCCGCACCGAAGAGGATGAGCCTGTATGAGAGGCTCAAGAACAGTCCGGAGGCGCGGGCGGGGCGGGCCTCGGCGCCGGAGCGCAAAGTAGACTTGCCCTATGTCGAGGACATCCCGAGCGCGGACGACGAGACCATCGAGGAGTCCGGGCTGGTAGGCCGGGCCGCTGTGGAACGCATCCTGGGCGGCAGGCTCATTGAGGAACGGGCCATCGGCGGTTCGTAGCGCTCCACACGGGTTCCATCCCGCCGGCCAGGACGGCCGCGGCACTACTACGGCATGACATCAACAGGACGAGGCAAGGGTGTACGAGGGAGCAGTTCAGGAGCTCATTGACGAGCTGGGACGCCTGCCGGGGATCGGCCCCAAATCCGCCCAGCGGCTGGCTTTCCATATCCTGGAGGCGGACCCGGAGGATATGAAGCGGCTGGTCAGCGCCCTGGTCACCGTCAAGGAACGGGTGAAGTTCTGTTCCATCTGCGGGAACGTGTCAGAGCAGGAGACCTGCAATATCTGCCGGGACCAGCGCCGCGACCCCACCATCATCTGTGTGGTGGAGGAGTCCAAGGATGTGCTGGCGGTGGAACGGACGCGCTCTTTCAGGGGCCGCTACCACGTCCTGGGCGGGGCGATTAACCCCATTGCGGGCGTCGGTCCGGAACAGCTGCGCATCCGCGAGCTGCTCACCCGGCTCAACGACAGCCAGATCGAGGAAATCATCATCGCCACCGACCCCAATCTGGAAGGCGAAGCCACCGCCACCTACCTGGCCCGCATGCTCAAGACGATCGGCATCTCCGTCACGCGCCTGGCCTCCGG
>DATIMB010000261.1:0-3163 GCA_035475875.1 Micrococcaceae bacterium | reverse complement strand
GGGACGCAAGTTTTCCGCCTACCCGCAGCTCGTAGCGGTGCTCGGCATCGTTGCGTGCCATCGTAACGTCAGTGTGGAAGGTCTCTGCCGTCTCGGTCATGATTCGAGCTTGGCACGACGGCGGAGCGCTGGCAATGGGAGGCGGCCGGTGCACCGGGCGGCGCAGGTTGGTTTTGGGCTACGGTTGACATGATGGTCACCCCGTGCAGGTAAAACGCACCCTTGCGCATGGGTGGCGGCAGTTATCCGCCTAGAGGTTAGGAACAGAGCTTTATGGAAACCGTGCTTAATGTGCTGCACGTCGTGGCTGCAGTCTTCATTGTGGGGCCAATGGCGATCCTGCCCATGACCGGGATGCGCGCGGTGCGTGCCGGCCAGGGCGGACAGGTGGCCACCCTGGCGAAATCAACCAACATCTTCACCCTGCTCTCCCTGGTGGTGGTGTTCTTCGGTTTCGGCGTGATGGGGATGGCGGATAAGAAGTTCCATCTCTCCTTCACCACCCCTTGGATCCTGATCTCCATCATTCTTTACGTCATAGCGCTGGTTCTGAGCCTGGCCTTGGTGGTCCCCGGCCTGCGGGCCGCAGCCGAGCGGCTTCAGGGCAACGGCAATGCCGACGGCGGCACGGCTGGCGTTGCCGGCGGAACCGGTGCAGCTGCGGTCAAGGGAGCCGCCGGCGGCACCGCCACAGCGGTGAAGGCACCGGAATACGGCCGGATCGCAGCCGGCTCGGGCCTCGTATCGCTGTTGCTGCTGGCCGTCGTCGTGCTGATGGTGTGGAAGCCGTAAGGCAAGGCAAACGCCAAGGCGCCGGTTCGATGGGGACCAAACCAATGAGGACTTCAGGGATGAGGACCATGCCATGACCCGCGGTATCTATGTCAGCGCCACCACCCCGGGGTCCGGGAAATCGCTGATCACCTTGGGAATCGCGGATATGCTTCACCGGCACGCGGACCGGATCGGATTCTTCCGGCCGATCGTCTCCGTGGAGGAACCGGAACACGATCCCATGGTGGCCCTGATGCGGCGCACCTTTAATCTGGACCCGAGCAGGTGCCGGGCCGGTCTGACCGACCGCCAGGCCCGGGCCATGCTCGCCGCCGGAACCCGCGAGGATATCGACACGGCCTGCGTGGCCATTTACAGCGAGATAGCCCGCAACTGCGACGTCGTGATCGTCGAGGGAACAGACCTGGCGGGCCATGATGCTGCCGTCGAATTCGACCTCAACGCCCGGCTCGCCAACAACCTGGGCGCCTTGGTGATAGCTGTGGTGAGCGCCAAGGGCATGACCCCGGCGGAGGCGGCCGACGCCGTCGACGTGGCCCGGCGCGAACTGGACGCCGCTCACTGCTCCCTGCTGGCGATGATGATCAACCGAGCCGACGAGGACAGTATCCCCGAGATTGCGGCGTCGGTGCGGCCGGGGGCATCGCGCCGACCGGTCTACATTCTGCCCGAGCTGGAGGAGATTTCCCGGCCCACAGTGGGAGCGGTCGCGGCCGCGCTGGGGGTGGGCCCGGTAGCGGGCAGCCCCAACCTGGAGCGCGACGTCACCTCGATCAAGGTGGCCGCGATGACGGTGGGCAACTTCCTCAATGTGCTTAACGACGGCGAGCTGGTCATCACGCCGGGCGACCGCGCCGATGTGATGGTGGCGACCATGGCCTCCGCGCTCTCCGCCGAATTCCCGGTGCCCGCCGGCCTGGTGCTCACCGGGGGCCTCTCCCCTGACGCACATATCTATCCCCTGCTGGCGCAGGCGCCTTTTCCGGTTTTCAGCGTCCCGGAGGACACCTACCAAACGGCCCAGCGGGTCAGCGCGGTCCGCGGTGAAATCGCCACCGGAGAGCGCCGCAAGGCCGCCGCCGCCCTGGGCGCCTGGGTCAACGCCGTCGACGAAGCTGAACTACTGGAGCGGCTGACCCTGCCACGGCCGGAAAAGATGACCCCGCTGCGCTTCCTGCACGAACTCATTGAACGTGCCCGCGTCCAGCGCAAGCACATCGTGCTCCCGGAGGGCCTGGACATCCGGATCCTGCGCGCTGCCGAGATTCTGCACCGCCGAGACGTCTGCGACCTGACCCTGCTCGGCCCGGTCAAACAGATCCGCGAACTGGCCGCAGCCCAGGGCGTTGACCTGTCCGGCCTGGCCATCGTGGACCCGGCCAGCAGCGAACTGCGCGAGGAATTCGCCGCCGAATACGCCCGGCTGCGGGCACATAAAGGGATGACGCTGGACGCAGCGCGGGAGGTGATGCTGGAAGGCGCCTATTTTGGCACCATGATGGTCCAACTGGGCAGGGTGGACGGCATGGTTTCCGGCGCCGCGCACACCACCGCCAACACCATCCGCCCCGCACTGGAATTCGTCAAAACCCGCCCGGGCGTGAAGATTGTCTCCTCGGTTTTCATCATGCTGCTGGCGGACCGTGCCCTGGTCTACGGCGACTGCGCGGTGAACCCGGACCCGGACGAGGAGCAGCTGGCGGACATAGCCATCGCCTCGGCCGAAACCGCTGCGCAGTTCGGCGTGCAGCCCCGCGTCGCCATGCTCTCGTATTCCACCGGGGGTTCCGGAACCGGCGAGGCGGTGGACCAGGTACGCCGGGCCACCGAGCTGGTCCGGCAGCGCCGCCCTGACCTGCCGGTCGAAGGGCCCATCCAGTACGACGCCGCCGTGGACGCTTCCATTGCGGCCTCCAAGATGCCGGGTTCCTCGGTGGCCGGCCAGGCCACCGTCTTCATCTTCCCGGACCTGAACACCGGCAACAACACCTACAAGGCCGTGCAGCAGTCCTCCGGCGCCGTCGCCGTCGGCCCCGTCTTGCAAGGGCTCCGCAAGCCCGTCAACGACCTCTCCCGCGGCTGCACGGTTGAGGACATCGTGAACACCGTGGCCATCACCGCTGTGCAGGCCCAATCGGTACCGGCGCAATCGGTACCGGTGCAGTCCCTCAACGCCGTCCAGACGCAGCCCGCACAGCCCTAATCCATTCCGGCCTAATCCCTTCCAGGCAGTCAGGACACCACCGTGCTCATCCTCGTCATCAACTCCGGCTCGTCTTCCCTGAAGTACCAGGTACGCGATGTCCCTGCCGGCCAGATGCGGCCCGAGGGCTCCGCCCCGGCAGAGGACGCGATGCAGCCAGATGGC
>DATIMB010000260.1:0-2964 GCA_035475875.1 Micrococcaceae bacterium | reverse complement strand
GGTCCCGGCAGCTTCAAGGACCTGGCCGGCCCGGTTCAGCAGCGCCACTCCTGCATCCAGTTCGGCGGCGATGGCCGCGAGCAGGGTCGCAAGGCTGCCGCCGTTGGCGAATTCCTCGGCCAGCGAGTGGGACAGTGCCTCCGAGCGCTGCAGCCGCACCACCGACTGGCTGACCAGGGCGCTGTTAATGGCCTCCGCCACAGCGACGAAGGGGACCACCTTCCGCAGCTCGACCAGTGGCAGCCGGTACTCGTTGGCCGCCTCCAGAAGGTCCGCGGGCAGCTCCGGAAGTATCCCCCCGGTCTCAATGGCTACGGCGGCGACCCCACGTCCGGCCAGTGCGCGGATGTAGGCCCGCCTGTCCTCGGCCGGGACCGGTGCCAGGCCGCCGCCGCCGGTCATCAGGAACTCGCCGCCGCGCAGCAGCGGTGCAATATCCAGCACCTCGCTCGAATGCACCCAACGGACCTGCACCGTTGCAGCATCGGCCGCTCCTGCACGGATAATGGGATCCGCGGTGGCAAGTGTGGGGTGCTGGAGTACTTCGCTCAAGCGCATTGACATGACGTTGTGCCCGTTCTTTTGGGAATCTGCTTGACACATTTTATCTTGTCCCGTGTGATACGCCGCACATAGCCTTGGGGATGTTCCCATTCCAACCGGAGGTTTCCCATGAGAGAAAACCACGCCGCGGCCCCCCATGCCGTGACGGATTCGCCGTCGTCGGCCAGTGACGTCGAGCAGAACCTGCAACCGATTCCGGAAAGCGCCCGCACCCGCAGCGTTTCCGGCCAATTCTGGATCTGGGCCGGCGCCAACCTGGCACCGATCAACTGGGTCCTGGGCGCGCTGGGCGTCCAACTGGGGCTCGGCTTTGCCGATACCGTCACCGTCCTGGTTGTGGGGAACCTGATCGGCATGGCGCTCTTTGGCATCTTCGTCCTGCTGGGCCAGCGCACCGGAGCCACCGGCATGGTGCTGGCCAGGGCCGCCTTTGGCCGGCGCGGCAATTACCTGCCCAGCGCCATCCAGGCCGTGCTGGTGATCGGCTGGTGTGCGGTCAACACCTGGATCATCCTGGACCTGGTGATGGCCCTGCTGGGCAAACTTGGCGCGGTGGACCCGGAGGCGGCCAACGTGGGCCCCAGGATCCTGGTCGCCGCCCTCATCATGGCCGCGCAGGTCACCATCGCCTGGTTCGGCTACAAGGCCATCGCCGCCTTTGAGCGCTGGACCGTCCCGCCCACCATCGTGGTGCTGATCGCCATGTCCGCGGTGGCATGGTTCGGCATGAACATCGACTGGGGCTACGCAGGCCCTCCCGGGGCCGTGCTGGAAGGCGGCGCGCGGATCGCAGCGATGACCACGGTGATGACCGTGATCGGCATCGGCTGGGGCATCACCTGGTTCACCTACGCCGCCGACTACTCCCGCTTCGTCAGCCGTTCCGTGCCGCGCCGCAAGGTCTACCTTGCGTCCGTCTTTGGACAGTTCCTGCCCGTCGTCTGGCTGGGCGTGCTGGGGGCCAGCCTGGCCACCAAGAGCGGCACCGCGGACCCCGGACACCTGATCGTGGACAACTTCGGCGTGCTGGCCATCCCGGTCCTGTTCCTGGTCCTGCACGGTCCCATCGCCACCAACATCCTGAACATCTACACCTTCTCGGTCGCCGCCCAGGCGCTGGACATCAAGATCAACCGGCGCACCCTGAATGTCTTCGTCGGTATCCTGTCGCTGGGAGGCGTGGTCGTCTTCATCATCCAGGCGGACTTTGCCTCCGCGCTGAGCACCTGGCTGGGCGCGCTGGTGGCCTGGGTTGCCGCCTGGGGCGGAATCATCCTGGTGCACTATTTCTGGATCGACAAGCGCCACCCCGTTGCCGTGGACAGGCTGTTTGATCCGGTCGGCACCAGCCGGTTGCCCGGCGTCAACTGGGCCGGCGTCACCGCGCTGCTGGCAGGCATCGTCTCCACCTGGCTGTTCATGTACGGCGTCCTGCCGATCATGCAGGGACCGATCGCGGCGGCAATGGGCGGCATCGACCTGTCCTGGCTGGCCGGGGGCATCGTGGCAGCGGCTGTCTACGCTGTGCTGGGCCCGCGGGTGCACGCCAGGTACCTGCCGGCCGCGGAACTGGCTGCAGAAGCGCCGAAGGCGTCACACGCTGCCGGCCCGCTCGCTGCCGGGCACACCGCCGTCGAGCCTACCCCCGCAGCCGCTGGGGTGGCTGACGCAGGCGAGTTCCCCGACACCCCGGCCCTGATCAACGACTGACCAAGGATCTCCCATGACCACGCAGGCATTTCCCGACCCAATCCATCCCATCAGCTGGCCCGAGGGGTACCAGGCCGCAGCCTCCTTCAGCTTCGACGTCGATGCCGAATCGTGCATCCTGGCCCACGACCCGTCCACCACCCGGCGGATGTCCCTGATGACGCACCAGTCCTACGGTCCGCGCGTCGCGGTGCCGCGGATCCTGGCCATCCTGGAGCGGCAGGGCATCCGCGGAACGTTCTTCATCCCCGGTTTCACCGCCGAGTCTTACCCAGACACAGTGCGGGCGATTGTGGACGGCGGGCACGAGGTGGCCCACCACGGCTACCTGCACGAGCAGATGCAGGGCATTGAGCCGGGCACCGAGGCCCGTTACCTGGACCGCGGGCTGGACGCGCTGGAAAAGGTGGCGGGCATCCGGCCCACCGGCTACCGCGCCCCATGGTGGGAGCTGAACTGGCACACCCCGGCGCTGCTGGCCGAGCGCGGCTTCCGCTACGATTCCAGCCTGCTCGACGGCGATGCGCCCTACCGTTTCGCCGTCGCCGAGGGGGATCCGCGGGATCTGGTGGAGATCCCGGTGGACTGGGCGCTGGACGACTGGGAGCAGTACGCCTTCTACCCGGGCGTCACCGGCAGCGGTGTGATCGAAAGCCCGGCCAAGGTGCTGGAAATGTGGACCCTCGAGGC
>DATIMB010000259.1:0-6447 GCA_035475875.1 Micrococcaceae bacterium | reverse complement strand
TAACGGCCGAGGGGGAACGGGTGCAGTTTGCGCTCGCCGGGGCCGCCGCCCGCCGGGAGGAAGCACAGGTGCGGGCGGACGCGGCGCTGGCCATGCTGCATGACTCCGACGCCCGCCTGGCGGCTGTGGCCGAGCGGCTGGGCCAGCTCGGATCCACCCTGCGCTCCGCGGTGGGGGAGAGCCAGCGGCTTGCGGCGCTGCTGGCCACCGCTGAAGCCAGCATTGTCACCGAACAGGAAGCGCTGAGCGCCGCCGCCGAGCGGCTGGCCGCAGCCCAGGAGGCACCGGCGGACCAGGAACCCTCCACAGAACAGCGGGACCGGCTGGCAGCTGCCGCCACGGCCGCCCGCGGAGCCGAGATGGAGGCCCGGCTGGCCCTGCGGTCCGCAGAGGAACAGCTGACCGCGGTGTCCAACCGGGCAACATCGCTGGAACGGGCCGCAGAGACAGAGCGCCGGGCCCGTGCCCAGGCCGCCGAGCGCGCCCGGCGGCGCCAGTTCCAGGCAGGCAAGGCGGCAGCCGTCGGCCAGGGGGTGGAGCGGCTGCTCCGCTCCATCGATCTGTCCTTGGAGCTGGCCGCGCAGGAGCGGGACGCCGCCGAGGAAGTCCGCGCCGTGCGGGACCAGGAACTGGCGGGGATCCGCACCCAGAACGAGAAATTCACGCTGGAACTGACCGAACTGACGGACTCGGTGCACCGCGACGAGCTGGCCCGGACGCAGCAGCGGCTACGGATCGAGGCGCTTGAAAACCGGGCCATCGAGGAACTGGGACTCACCGCCGAGCACTTGGTGAAGGAATACGGACCGGACACCTTGGTGCCGCTGGGGCCGGGAGAGGTGACGGATAAGTGGGCGGCGCTGCGGGCACCGGTGGACGAACAGGGCAACGAGATCCGCGAGGGCATTCCCTTTGTGCGCCAGGACCAGGAGAAACGGCTGCGGCGCGCCGAACGCGACCTGGCCGCGCTCGGCAAGGTGAACCCGCTGGCGCTGGAGGAATTCGCCGCCCTGGAGGAACGCCACCAGTTCCTGAGCACACAGCTGGAGGACCTGAAATCCAGCCGTAAGGACCTGCTGGACATCATCCGCGAGGTGGACGAGCGGGTGGAACAGGTCTTCACCGCCGCCTACGCCGACACAGCGGCACAGTTTGAACGGGTCTTTGGCCGGCTTTTCCCCGGAGGCGAAGGACGGCTGGTGCTCACCGACCCGGCCGACATGCTGACCACCGGAATCGAGGTGGAGGCCCGCCCCGCCGGCAAGCGGATCAAACGGCTCTCCCTGCTCTCCGGCGGCGAACGGTCGCTGACCGCCGTCGCCCTGCTGGTGGCCATCTTCAAGGCCCGGCCGTCCCCGTTCTACGTCATGGATGAGGTGGAAGCGGCCCTGGACGATACCAACCTGGGCCGGCTGATCACCATCTTCGAGGAGTTGCGCGAATCCAGCCAGCTGATCATCATCACGCACCAGAAACGGACCATGGAGGTGGCCGACGCGCTGTATGGCGTGACCATGCGCGGCGACGGCGTCTCCACGGTGATCAGCCAGCGCCTCGGTGCGGACGTGGGCTAGGCTCCGACTGCCGACAGGTCAGATCGAGTGCCGTTGGCCCTGGCGGGCCGTTTCGCCGGCGGCCAGCCAGAAGCCGATGGCGATGGCTCCGGTGACGGCTGCCATGGCGAAGGCCGGTCCGTAGGAAATCGCGTCGATGACGGCGCCGGCGATGATGGGGCCCAGGATGGTGCCGAAGTCCTGGCTCATCTGGAACGCGGCCAGCACCTTGCCGCCCGAGCGCTTGTTGCCGATGACGTCCGCCACCGATGCCTGCTGGGCGGGCCCGAAGAGCCCGCTGCCGATGCCGGCGATAGCCGAAACCACCAGGAACAGTGGAATGGTGGTGGTCAGGCCCAGCACGGCCATTGCGGCGGTGTTCACCACCAGCCCGGCGATGACCATCGGCTTGCGGCCCCAACTGTCGGCGAGTTTGCCGGAAAACGTCAGGGCGACGCCCGTACCGATCGCGAAGACGGCCAGGGCGAGTCCGGCCAGCCCGGGACCGCCGTGCAGGGCGACGGTGGCGAAGAGCGGGACCAGGGCCATCCGGATCCCGAAGGCGGACCAGCCGTTGGCGAACGCGGAGACCAGGGAGGCACGGTAGCTGTTGTAGCCCAGCGCCTCGCGGAAAGGCATCGGCGCCTTGGCCGGTTCCAGCGGCACCGGGGCATCCGACTGCAGCTTCAGTTTCGGGTGGAGCTGGGTGGCGACGACGACGGCGGCCAGCACCAGGGCCGCGGCGTAGACCAGGAACGGCAGCTGCAGGCCGAAACCTGCCAGCAGGCCGCCAATGGCCGGTCCGGCGATGCCTCCCAGCAGGAAGGACCCGGCGTAGGCGCTGGTGACACGGCCGCGTCCGGTCGGCGGGGCCAGCCGGACCAGCAGTCCCATCGCGGCGACGGTGAACATGGTGGACCCGATGCCGCCCAGCCCGCGGTAGATCAGCAGCTGCCAGTAGTCCTGGGCAAAGGCGCAGGCCGCGGAGGAGAGGGCGACGATCAGGATGCCCGCGATGTACACCCAGCGCTCGCCGAACTTCTCCACGAACGCCCCGGACATCGGTGCGAACACCAGCCGGGTAAAGGCGAAGGCGCTGATCACCACCGCCGCGGCGCTGACCGAGACATCGAAGCTGTGCGCGAACTGGGGCAACACCGGCGCCACCAGTCCGTAGCCGACCGCGATGACGAAGGCCGCCGCGATCAGTACCCAGATTTCGCGCGTCAGCGGCTCCTTCGCAGCCGTCCCGTCGTCGTCGTTCCCTGTAGCGTTGGGAAGAGGTGCGGTAGTGCGGGGGAGAGGCGCGCCGGGCGCACCGGAGCCGGTCTGGAAGTCACTGTCCATGATCTTCCGAGTCTGGCACATAACGGCTCCCGGAGCCCGCTTCCGGCCCGGTCCGGCACTGGGCTGTGTGAGAAGCTAGGTCATGTGAATGACATCCTCCTGATCATCCTGTACATCGTTATTGCCCTGGCGGTTATTGGCGGCCTGATTCCGGTCTTCCTGAAGGCCCGGCGCAGCAAGGATGTCTACGGCAGCACCCGCGATGCGAACGATCCGGCCCCCGGCGGGACCTTGCTCGAGGAGCGGCCGGAGACCGTGGAGGCGCCGCCACAGCCGCGTGCCCCGCTGGAGCCGGTGGAGGTCGAAGACGACCTGTCCGCGCTGGAAACGCTGCCCGCGGTAGAGACCCCGGCACCGGTGGAGGGGCGCCTGGTCCGGCTCCGGGCCCGGCTGGCCAAGTCCAACAGCGCACTGGGCAAGGGCCTGCTGGCACTGCTCTCGCGGGACAACATCGACGACTTGGTCTGGGACGAAATCGAGGAGACCCTGCTGCTGGCGGACATCGGCACCGAGCCCACCATGCAGCTGGTGGAGGCCCTGCGGGCCCGGGTGAAGGTGCTGGGCAGCCGCAACCCGGCCGAGGTGCAAGCAATGCTGCGCGAGGAACTGATCAAGCTGGTGGACCCGTCGATGGACCGGTCGCTGAACGTGGACAGGCATGTGGACCGGCCCGCGGTGATGATGGTGGTGGGCGTCAACGGCGTCGGCAAGACCACGACCGTGGGCAAACTGGCCCGCGTGCTGGTTGCCGAGGACAAGGACGTGCTGCTGGGGGCCGCCGACACCTTCCGTGCCGCGGCGGCCGAGCAGTTGGCCACCTGGGGACAGCGCGTCGGCGTGCCCACGGTGAAGTCCGACGTCGATGGCGCGGACCCTGCCTCCGTCGCCTTCGAGGCGGTCAAGGCCGGCATCGACCAGGAGGTCGACGTGGTCATGATCGACACGGCCGGCCGGCTGCAGAACAAGGTGGGCCTGATGGACGAGTTGGGCAAGGTCAAGCGCGTGATCGAAAAGCAGGCCACCGTGGACGAGGTGCTGCTGGTTCTGGACGCCACCACCGGCCAGAACGGGCTCTCCCAGGCCAAGGTGTTCGCGGACGTCGTCAATATCACCGGCATTGTGCTCACCAAACTGGACGGGACCGCCAAGGGCGGCATCGTCGTCGCCATCCAGCGGAGCCTGGGCGTACCGGTGAAGCTGGTGGGCCTGGGCGAGGGCGCGGACGACCTGGCGCCTTTTGATGCCGAGAACTTCGTGGACGCCCTGCTGACCTAGGATCTCGCCACGGCTCACCATCTGCCTTCGGCGCCCAGGTCGTCGTCCGCTTCGTCGGTGAGGTTCTCCAACCCGGAGCTATCGTGAAGGTACCCGTCCCGTAGCTCTGCCGTGAGTGAGGCGTTTTCGTCGGGCACTGATTTCCAAACATAAGTTCTTCGGCTGCGTCAAGAGCATCAGCGATGACCGTTGCATCCACGGTCGACAAGGTCACCACCCTGCCCCGCGCCAAGCTAAGCGAGCGGAGGAACGGACGCTCTGAGTTACCTCCCGGAAACATTCCGGTCACGCACCTTTTACCTGGCCGCCCGGGATGTAACAGGACTGCAATCTTTAGCCCGTTCAAGCGAAACACTGTCCAGCCAATCTTGTAGAGACCGCATTGCACAACGCCGCAGGCTCCCCGCGTACCGGGACGTCGCAGCCGCAATAACTTGTCTATAAGAAAGGGCAGGCACCATGAACACTGGCGACACAGCATGGGTTTTAGCCTCCGCCGCTCTGGTTCTGCTGATGACCCCCGGACTGGCGTTCTTTTACGGTGGCATGACCCGGGCCAAGGGCGTGCTGAACATGATGATGATGAGCTTCGGCGCGATCGCCCTGGTGGGTGTGCTCTGGGTCCTTTACGGATACTCCACGTCCTTCGGTAAGGACGCCTTCGCCGGCCTGATCGGCAACCCCTTCGAAAAGTTCGGCCTGCAGGGCGTGCTGGCGACGGGTAACAACATGCCGCTGGTGGGCACCATCCCGGAGATGGCCTTCGTCGGCTTCCAGGCCGTCTTCGCCATCATCACGGTGGCGCTGATCTCCGGAGCCATCGCCGACCGGGCCAAGTTCGGCGCCTGGATGCTCTTCGGCGGTATCTGGGTCACGCTGGTCTATTTCCCGGTGGCGCACTGGGTCTTCGACTTCAATAAGGACGCCAACGGCAACCCGATCGGCGGCTGGATCGGCCAGGGGCTGGGCGTGGTGGACTTTGCCGGCGGTACCGCCGTGCACATCAATGCCGGTGCCGCCGCGCTGGCGCTGGCGCTGGTGCTGGGCAAGCGCCGCGGCTTCGGCAAGGATCCCGGCCACCGGCCGCACAACATGCCGTTCGTGATGCTCGGCGCCGGTCTGCTCTGGTTCGGCTGGTTCGGCTTCAACGCCGGTTCGGCGCTGGGTGCCAACGGTGTGGCCGCCTACGCCTGGATCAACACCCTGGCTGCGCCTGCCGCCGCCACCCTGGGCTGGCTGATCGTGGAGAAGCTGCGCGACGGGCATGCCACCTCACTGGGCGCCGCTTCCGGTGCCGTCGCCGGCCTGGTGGCCATCACGCCGGCCTGTTCCGCGCTGACGCCCATGTGGTCCATGGCGCTGGGCCTGCTGGCCGGTGCGCTGTGCGCCTTCGCCGTCGGACTGAAGTACAAGCTGGGCTTCGACGACTCGCTGGACGTGGTCGGGGTGCACCTGGTCGGCGGCCTGTTCGGAACGCTGTTCATCGGCCTGGCCGCAGACCCGGGTTCCCCGGCGGCAGTCACCGGGCTGTTCTACGGCGGGGGCTTTGCCCAGCTGGGCAAGCAGGCCATCGGATCCTTCACCGTCCTGCTCTACTCGTTCGTGATTGCCTTCATTGTCGGCTGGATTATCCAGAAGACCATCGGGTTCCGGATCCCGGTGGAACATGAGGTGGAAGGCATTGACGTGACGGTCCACGCCGAGACCGCCTACGACTTCGGCGCCGGCATTGGCGGCAGCTTCCATCCGCTGGCGGATTCCTTCCGGTCGGTGGAGGAGCTGGTGGGGGCCGGCGTGTCCTCCTCCGCGGCCGACCGCGGCCTGCCGGCGCGGCCCGTTCCGCTGGCTCCGGCTGCCAGGACCGACGACGACGGCCGCGGCGGCGGCGGCGCGACGGACGGGGCCGGCAGCACGGACGGGGCCAACAGCACGGCGAAGGCCGGCAGCGCGGCGAAGGCCGGCAGCGCGGCGAAGGGTAAGGTGCAGGCATGAAACTGATCACCGCGATTATCCGTCCGGACAAGCTCGACGATGTCCGCGGCGGCCTGGAGAGCTACGGCGTGCAGGGCCTGACCGTCAGCGGGGCGCACGGCTACGGCCGGCAGCGCGGCCATACCGAGGTCTACCGGGGCGCCGAGTACACGGTGGACCTGCACCCGAAGGTGCGGATCGAGGTGCTGGCCACGGACGAGCAGGTGGATGACATCGTGGACGTCATCATCTCCAGTTCCAACACCGGCCGCGCCGGGGACGGCAAGGTCTGGACGGTGGA
>DATIMB010000258.1:0-5743 GCA_035475875.1 Micrococcaceae bacterium | reverse complement strand
CCTCCGGCCCGGCCGGTCTGCCCGCGGCTACCCTCGCATCGTTGCTTGAGACCGAAGGCGTCGGCCCGGCCGTGGCTATGCGTATTGTGGCCGGCTGCGAGCTGAACCGGCGGGCGGAACGGACACGCGCTGCCGCTCCGCGGCCCAGGGCCCCGGCCGCGGCGGTCCGAAGTCCGGAGAGCCTGCGGGCCGCGGATAAGAGATCTGTCACCGGTGCTGCCTAAGATTAGACAGTTAAGGGTTTGCACAGCAGCGCCCCGAAGTCCTCTGCAGGAAGTATCCTTGGTGACGTTTTTCCCCGCCGGTTCGGACGGACTGGCTACCCGCACGCCCAACATCAACGAACGCTCGCTCGACGCCGGTAGTTTGTATGCTGCCGAGGGCCGGGTGCAGGACATCGAATTCGAACCCGGTACCGGGCTGCTGCGGGGGCGGGTCCAGGGAACGGCCACCTACAGCACCACCGCCAAACTCGTTGAAACTCCTGACGGCGGTTGGTCCTGCACCGTGGGCATCTGCAACTGCCCAGTGCGGCAGAACTGCAAGCACGTTGCCGCGCTGCTGTTCAAGGCCGAGTCCGATCCGGGTATCGGTTTCCAGCTGGGCGTGCGCGAGTTCGGCGCGGAGGACGCCGGCGCCCATGCCTTGGACGGGAACTGGACCGGGGCCGGCAGCCAGCATCGGGGAAGGGATTCCGGAACTGATGCCGGATGGGAGGCGGCCTTGTCGGATCTGCTTCCCCCCTCCAACGCCGGCGTCCGCAGCGACGCCCCACCGCTGGCCCTGCAGTTTGAGCTGGAGCGGCCGGTCCCGCGCTTTTCCTACAGCGGTTCCCGGAATACAAAGCCGGCATCGCTCCAGCTCAACGTCCGTCCGGTGATGCTTGGTGCCAAGGGGAAATGGGTACGCACCGGGATCGGCTGGAACACGCTGAACTACCTCAATTTCGGACGGAAGTTCAACGAGGACCACCTCACCTGGCTGATTGAGTTCCTCAACTCGCACTCCCCCGCCGGACGCCAGCTGAACCCGTCCTCTCCCTGGCTGGCTCTGAACAGCTTCAGCGGCCGGAACCTCTGGTCCCTGCTGGACGAGGCCGGCAAGATCGGGCTCAGCCTGGTCCACAGCCGCGGCTCGGCAGAGCCGGTACGCGTTTTGAACGAACAGGCAACCGTCACCCTGAACCTGAGCCGGCCTGACTCCGGGGCGCTGGAGCTGGAGGCAGAACTGCGTGTGGGCGGAGGACCTGCCGTGGAACCATCCGGTGCGGGAACGATCGGCCGTCCGGCCCACGGCGTGTTCTACGCCGACGATGACGACCCCCTGATGTCCCCACCGCCCTCAGCCAGATCGGCCGGCGTCCCGGTCCCGGGCACCATCACGCTGGCGCAGCTGGATCCTTCCGTCTCCGAACAGCTACTCGGGTTCTCGCTCAAGGGCGCGCCGGTTCGGATTCCGGCCCGGGACGAGGAACGCTTCCTGACCCAGTTCTATCCGCAGCTCAAGCGCTCGGCGGAGGTGGTTTCCAAGGACGAATCCGTTGAATTGCCCGCCTACTCCGCTCCGTCCCTGTCCCTGCTGGCCAACTACGGACCGGACCACCGGCTGCGGCTGCACTGGGAGTGGCACTACAAAACCGGTAGCCGCGTGACCGCTCAGCCGCTCTGGGGCCAGCCGGGGGACGCGGGATACCGCGACGACGCAGCCGAGTCGCGTATCCTGGCGGCCGTCGGCGAGCCATGGGTGGAGGTACCGGCACTGGCTGAGTCGCACAACGGCATCTGGGGTGAGCCGCGGCTGAGCGCTAGCGTGGCCCTGGACGGTCTGGACACCATGGCCTTCACCGAAAAGGTCCTGCCGCAGCTGCAGAACCTTCCCGACGTCGTCGTCGAAACCGCAGGCGAAGCGGCCGACTACCGCGAGGTCACCGAGGCGCCAGTGGTCAGCATTTCCACCACCGCCACCGATGAGCGGGACTGGTTCGATCTGGGCATCGTGATCACATTGGAGGGCGAGCCTGTCTCCTTCGCCGCCGTGTTTTCAGCCCTGGCCGCCGGGCACAGCCGGCTGCTGCTGCCAAGCGGTGCGCATTTCTCCCTGGACCTGCCCGAGCTGCATAGGCTGCGGGAACTCATCGATGAGGCCAGGTCGCTGCAGGACGGCAACACCAGCGAGCTGAAGATCAGCCGCTTCCAGGCGGGGTTATGGGACGAATTTGCCCAGCTGGGCATCGTTGACCAGCAGGCGGCCGACTGGCGCAACGTGGTGGCGGGACTGCTGCGGGGCCATTCACCTGAACCTGAGCCGGCGCCCGAGTCGCTGCATGCCACGCTGCGGCCGTACCAGCTGGAGGGCTACCACTGGCTCAGCTTCCTGCTCAGCACAGGACTGGGCGGGATACTCGCGGACGACATGGGACTGGGCAAGACGCTCCAGACCTTAGCCCTGGTCTGTGCCGCGAAGGAGAAATCGCCGGATGCACCGCCCTTCCTTGTCGTGGCGCCAACCAGTGTGGTGGGTAACTGGGAAGCCGAGACCGCACGCTTTGCCCCCGGCCTGAAAACCGCCGCGGTCGCTGAAACCTTTGCCAAGAGCGGGCTGGATATCGCCGACACGCTCACCGGTGCGGACATCGTCATCACCTCCTACGCGTTGTTCAGGATCGACTTCGAGGCCTATTCCGCCCACGGCTGGTCGGGACTGATCCTGGATGAGGCTCAGTTCGTCAAAAACCACCAGTCCAAGGCCTACCAGTGCGCCCGCAAGCTGACGGCGCCGTTCAAGCTCGCTATCACCGGCACACCGATGGAAAATAATCTGATGGAGCTGTGGTCCCTGACCTCCATAGTGGCCCCCGGACTGTTTCCGAGCCCCAAACGCTTCGCCGAGTTCTACCAGAAGCCGATCGAAAAATCCGGCAATGCGGCGCTGCTGGGCAAGCTCCGTTCCCGGATCCGTCCGCTGATGTTGCGCCGGACCAAGGAACAGGTCATCCGCGACCTGCCACCCAAGCAGGAGCAGGTCCTGGAGGTGGTGCTGAATCCGCGGCACCATAAGGTCTACCAAACGCACCTGCAGCGTGAACGGCAGAAGATCCTGGGCCTGCTCCAGGATGTGAACAAGAACCGGTTCACGATCTTCCAGTCGTTGACTCTGCTGCGCCAGCTCAGCCTGGATGTCAGCCTGGTGGACCAGACGCTGCATGCGGTGCGCTCCAGTAAGCTCGACGTGCTTTTTGAACAGCTGGAGGACGTCATCGGCGAGGGACACCGGGCCTTGATTTTCAGCCAGTTCACCGGGTTCCTGGACAAGGTCCGGCAGCGGTTGCTGGCCGAGGAGATCCCCTTCAGTTACCTGGATGGCACCACCCGGAACCGCAGCGCAGTGGTGGAGCAGTTCAAGAGCGGGACCGCACCGCTGTTCCTGATCAGCCTGAAGGCCGGCGGCTTTGGCCTGAACCTGACCGAAGCGGATTATGTCTTCATCCTTGACCCCTGGTGGAATCCGGCCTCAGAGGCCCAGGCCGTGGACAGAACGCACCGGATCGGGCAGGCGAAGAATGTGATGGTCTACAGGCTGGTGGCGAAAGACACGATTGAGGAGAAGGTCATGGCGCTGAAGGCCAAAAAATCACAGCTATTCAGCGACGTGATGAGCGGGGATTCCCTCGCCGGAGGCGCCCTGACCGCTAAGGACCTGGCCGGGCTGTTCAGCGAATAGCCCATGCGGCCCTCAGGACTGGGGGCGCCAAGACTGCGGCTGCCGGGACTGCGGCCCTCAGGACTGCTGTCGTCAGGACTGCGGCTGTTGGGACTGCCGGCCGTCAGGACTGCGGGCGCCAGACGACGACGGCCTGGGAGCGCCCTCTGGGACGCTGCCCGCGTGCCAGTGTGACGACGTCGCCGGCCAAACCGGCAGCGAAGATGCGTGCCACCTCGGGCGACCGCCGGGCGCCTGTACTGGCGGCGGCAAGATCCGCTGTCAGCTCAGCTACCCGGGCCCGCAGGGCAGAGACCTGGTTTTCGAGCTCCAGGATGCGCTTAATCCCCTCCAGCGAGACGCCTTCCTGCGAGAGCCGCTGGACTTCCCGCAGCATGTCCACATCGTGTTGGGAATAGCGGCGCGACCGGCCCGGCGCGCGCCGGGGTGAGACGAGGCCCAGTCGGTCATACTGGCGCAGGGTCTGCGGGTGCATTTCTGCCAGCTCCGCGGCCACGGAGATGACGAAGATCGGCTCCTTGGCATCAAATCCCATCGCTCTTCCCCTTTCTCCATCTCCCCGCGGTCCGTTTCCCGGCTGGGCGTGTCCGCCGCTCCATGTCCCGGTGCCCCAGGTCCTAACGCCGCATGTTCCTGCGTCCTCCTCCCGGCTCCGCAGATGCCGGGCCCGGCCGCCTACAGCTTGGCCTTCGCGGCCAGCTCCGAGCGCGGGTCGCCGCCCGCAGTGGCTTCGGCGAACGCGCGGACTGCCTCTTCGGCTTCCTTGTTCAGCTTCTGCGGCACGGCCACGTCGATGGTCACCAGCAGGTCACCCGTCTCCTTCGCCGTCGCCACCCCCTTGCCCTTCACACGCAAGGTACGTCCGGAGGGGGTGCCCGGCGGCACGCGCAGCCTGACGTGGTCCCCGGTGACGGTCGGAACGGTGATCTCCGCGCCCAGCGCGGCCTCCGGAAAGGTGACCGGAACATGGATCCGGATGTTGTTGCCGTCCCGGCTGAAGAAGGAGTGCGGTTTGACGTTCACCGTCACCATCAGGTCACCTGGGCCCGCCGCGCCGGGCTGGCCCTTGCCGCGGACACGCACCTTCTGGCCGTCCTTGATGCCGGCCGGGATGCGGACGTCTATCACCTCGCCCGAGGGCTCGCGCAGGCCAATAGTGGTGCCGCGGATGGAACCACCGAAGGAAATGCTGGTGGAGGCGGTACGGTCCGCGCCCTTGCTGGGCGGCGGCTGGTAGCCGCCGAATCCACCGCCACCGAAAAGGTCCGCGAATTCGGGCGGCAGCCCGGAGGCGTCGAATCCCTGCGGGCGGCGGCTCCGTGTCCCCTGCGCGCCGCGCTGGGCGTTGAAGAGGCCGCCGAAAAGGTCGTCAAAGCCCGCGGCCCCTTGGCCGCCGGCTCCCCCGGCGCTGAACCGGGCGCCGCTGCCCATGGCCCTTATTGCGTCGTACTGCTCACGGTCCTCCGCGCTGGAGAGCACCGAATACGCCTCGGAAACATCCTTGAACGTCTTCTCGGCCACGGTGTCCCCGGGGTTCGTGTCCGGGTGGTACTTGCGGGCCAGCTTGCGGTAGGCCTTCTTGATGTCTGCATCGCTTGCGTCTTTGGAAACGCCAAGGATCTTGTAAAAGTCCTTGTCGACCCAGTCCTGGCTAGCCAAGGCGTCTCCTCTCTAAGTAATGGGCAATCGAGTGGGCAGTCCGTGCCCGAATATGTGGTTCTAAACGGCACCAACTGCCCACTCGATGGTATGGCTATTCCGGAACGGCTACGACAACCTGGGCCGCGCGCAGCACCCGTTCGCCGGACTTGTAGCCCGAGCGCAGCACCTGGCTGACGGTATCAACCTCGACGTCCTGGCCCGGCTGCTGGATGAGCGCCTCGTGGACGGTCGGATCGAACTCCACACCGGTCTCATCGATCCGCGTCAGACCATAGGTCTTCAGCGAACTTTCCAGCTTGTTGGCAATCGAAGCGAACGGCCCGTCGGCCAGGTCGCCATGCTGGCGCGCAGCGTCGATGTC
>DATIMB010000257.1:0-1703 GCA_035475875.1 Micrococcaceae bacterium | reverse complement strand
GACAGCAGCGGCCACAGCCGGGAGGCCGCCCAGTGTTCGCCGTAACCGTCCCAGACGTTCCAGCCATTGCCGGTCCGCATGACCGCCAGCCCGCCCAGCGCCGCCCAGAACGTCACCACCAGGAAGGCCGCCACCACATCCGCGGGCCGGTGCCACTGGTTGATCAGGGTCGAAATTCCGGAAATGACGGAGTAGCTGCCGCCGACGAAGGCCGCTACCGGACGCCAGCGCGGAGACACCACCAGGAAAACGGCGGCGGCCGAGGAGGCGGCCAGCGTGCTGTGGCCGGAGGGCAGCGAGTTCAGGCCCAGGGTGACGATGCCGCGGTCCGGCCGGTCAGGCAGCGAGTACTTGATCAGCTGCGTGGACAGATTGGCCAGCCCCATCGCCACCACCGCGATGCCGGCGGCCCGCCAGCGGCGCCGCATCAGGGTGACGAAAAGGACCACGACGGCGGCAATAATGACGCTGGTCACGGGCAGCGCGTCCAGGAAGTGCGCTACCGGGCTGCCGATCGCCTGCTGCGCGTTCCGGGCCTCGTCCAGCGCCGATTCGTCGATGTACTGGCCGGTGGTGGTGCGGACGTAAAAGAGGTAGGTCCCGATCAATCCCATCACGGCGGCGGCGGCCGACAGCAGGAAATAGGCGGCGTGCGGGGCCGCCTTCGTCCGGACAGGCTGGAGCTGCGGGGCCTTCGGAGCGGAGGAAGTCATCCCTTCTAGGCTCCCACAGTTTGCCGGCAAGGCGCAGACGCGCCCGGCGCGGGTTCCGGCAGGGTGCGGACAGTTGCGGCGGGCCGCGGCGTGCAACCTGGGCCGCACCCCGTCCCGCCGGCGGTAGAGTGGCCCCATGCCGCAGCTGCCTTCCCTGGATGAACTGATTTCCGGCGCCCGAGTGGTGTCGGTGCCGATGCGGGTGAAGTTCCGCGGGGTGCTGGAGCGTGAGGTGCTGCTGCTGCAGGGGCCGGCGGGCTGGGCGGAGTTCGGTCCGTTCACCGAGTACGACGACGTCGAATCCTCCCGCTGGCTGCGCGCGGCCATTGAGGCGGGCTGGAAGGGCTTCCCGGCACCCCTGCGCGAGAGCATCCCGGTCAATGCCACCTTGCCCGCGGTACCGGCGGACAAGGTGGGCGAGGTGCTTGCCGCGTTCACTGAGGCCGGCGGCGGTAGCATTTCCGCGGTGAAGGTCAAGGTGGCCGAGCGCGGGCAGAGCCTGGACGACGATGTGGCCCGGGTTGCCGCGGTCAGGTCCGCCCTGCCGGATGCTGCGCTGCGGGTCGATGCCAACGCCGGCTGGTCCGGACCGGAGGCCGTGGAGGCCTTGGCCCGGCTGGCGGAGTATGGGCTGGAATACGCCGAACAGCCGGTGGCTGGCATTGACGGCCTTTCTGCCCTGCGCCGGACCTTGGCCGAGCGCCGGATTCCCGTGCTGATTGCCGCGGATGAAAGCGTGCGCAAGGAAAGCGATCCACTCGCCGTGGCGCGTGCCGGTGCCGCGGACCTGATTGTGGTTAAGGTGGCACCGCTCGGCGGGGTCCGGCGGGCACGGGACATCGTTCTGGAGGCGGGACTTCCCGCCGTCGTCAGTTCCGCCCTGGATACCTCCATCGGCATCCGCGCCGGCCTGGCCCTGGCCGCTTGCCTGCCGGAACTGCCCTACGCCTGCGGCCTGGGCACCGTC
Organism: Micrococcaceae bacterium; assembly: GCA_035475875.1. Classification (GTDB taxonomy): domain Bacteria; phylum Actinomycetota; class Actinomycetes; order Actinomycetales; family Micrococcaceae; genus Arthrobacter_M. The sequence continues at coordinate 23 of DATIMB010000257.1, read as the reverse complement.
TCCCTGATGGCCGGCGACGTGGT
>DATIMB010000256.1:0-3482 GCA_035475875.1 Micrococcaceae bacterium | reverse complement strand
GACCGTGAGGACGTCTCCGCACGAGGGCTGGCAAGCGTGTACGCGCAAAGCCTGGGCGCGGTTTTCACCGCCGAGCAGAAGCCATTCGAGGTGGAGCTGGCGGTTGCAGAGGTGGGGCTGACGCAGGACCAGGACCACCTGTACCGGCTGACCTTTGACGGGTCGATCGCGGACGAATCCGGCTTCGTGGCGATGGGAGGCGAGGCCGACGCCGTGCAGGACGCGGTTGCGGCGCGCTGGGATGCCAGCGCCGGATTTGCCGATGCCATCCGACTGGCGGTCTCCGCGCTGGCCGCGGACCGGGATCCGGACCCCGGGCTGACCTCACAGAACCTGGAGGTCGCCGTACTGGACCGGGATTCGGAGACCAACCGCGGCACCGTTCGCGCTTTCCGGCGGTTCCCCGCCGCCGGGGTTGAGGCCCTGTTGGGCGGAGAGGCGGGCGGTTAGCCATGGATAAGCGTATTTTTGGCATCGAGACCGAGTTCGGCATTTCCTATTCGAGCCCCAATTCCCGGCCACTCTCGCCGGAGGAGGTGGCCCGCTACCTGTTCCGGAAGGTGGTCAGCTGGGGCAGGTCCTCCAACGTCTTCCTGACCAACGGCTCGCGCCTCTACCTGGATGTGGGCTCGCATCCGGAATATGCCACGGCGGAGTGCGACGACGTCGCGCAGCTGATTGCGCATGACCGGGCCGGGCAGCTGATCCTGGACGACCTGGTCCGCGAGGCACAGTCCCGGCTTGAGCTGGAGGGCTTCGACGGCAAGGTGTTCCTGTTCAAGAACAACACCGACTCAGCGGGCAATTCCTACGGCAGCCATGAGAACTACCTGATCCCGCGGCGCGGCGAATTTACCCGTCTGGCGGAGATCCTGATCCCGTTCCTGGTCACCCGGCAGCTGATCGCCGGTGCGGGCAAGGTGCTTTCCACCCCGCAGGGATCCATCTTCGCGTTCTCACAACGTGCGGACCACATCTGGGAGGGCGTTTCCTCCGCCACCACCCGGTCCCGGCCCATCATCAACACACGTGACGAGCCGCACGCGGACGCCGAGTTCTACCGCCGGCTGCACGTCATCGTGGGCGACTCCAACATGTCCGAGACCACCACACTGCTCAAGGTGGGCACGGTGGACCTGCTGCTGCGGATGATTGAACAGGGCGTGATCATGCGCGACATGCGGATGGAGAACCCCATCCGCAGCATCCGCGAAATCTCCCACGACCTCACCGGCCGGCAGCTGGTCCGCCTGGCCAACGGCAGGGAACTGACCGCCCTGCAGATCCAGCAGGAATTCCTCAGCCGGGTAACCGACTTCGTCGCCAAGGCCGGCGCCCATACGCCGCACGTGCCGCGGATCCTGGAACTGTGGGAGAGGACCTTGAACGCAATCGAGTCCGGGGACCACAGCAGCATCGACACCGAGGTGGACTGGGCCATCAAGAAGAAACTGCTGGACGGCTACTCCCTGCGGCACGGCCTGGACCTGGACGCGCCCCGGATCGCCCAGCTGGATCTGGCCTACCATGACATTTCGCCCAGCCGGGGCCTGTTCAACATACTGGAATCCCATGGGGCCGCAGCACGTGTGGTGGACGACGTCGTCGTCAAGGCCGCCGTCGACATCCCGCCGCAGACCACCCGGGCCAAGCTGCGCGGGGACTTTGTCCGCCGCGCTCAGGAGGCCGGCCGGGACTACACGGTGGACTGGGTACACCTCAAGCTCAACGACCGGGCGCACCAGACCATCCTGTGCAAGGATCCCTTCCGCAGCGAGGATGAGCGGGTGGACGCGCTGATCGCCTCGATCGAGGGCTGAGGCTGGTGCACAGTCGGGCACTTCAGCTTTGGCTAATGATCGGCCGGGATAGAATAAACAGCCAATTCTCAGACTGACCGGCTAAGCTAGTACGGGCCAAGTGCTCCGATGCCGCATGCCCGGCCCCCACGCCATCAACGAAAGTGTTTCTGTGCGCCGAATTCTTGCAATACTCCTTCCCGCGCTGCTGCTGCTGACCGCCTGCGGCGGGGCCAGCACTACGGCCAACAGTTCGGCGAGCCCGACTGTGACTGTGCCGGCGTCCCACGCAGAGGACTTGGCCTCGGTCAAGGTGACCCCCGGGGACAAGGGCTCGGCGCCGAAGGTCGACTTCACCAAGCCGCTGAAGATCAGCGCCGAGTCCATCCGTGTGGTCACCGAGGGCACCGGCCCGAAGGTTGCCGACGGCCAGTCGGTGACGCTGCGCGAGGTGGCCTACAACGCCGAGGACGGCACCGCGCTGGGCGACAACTACAAGGACAACGCGGGCCAGTCCTTCATCTTCGACTCGAAGTTCCAGCAGCAGTACCCGCTGGTCTACAGCGCCTTCGTCGGGGCCAAGGTCGGTTCACAGATCGCCTACGCCGTGCCCGGAACCCCGGCCGTCCCTGCAAGCACCGCTTCGCCCACGCAGGCCGCCCAACCCGCGCAGCCGGCCCAGCTGGTGATTTACCAGATCGAATCCGCCAAGGATGCGCCGAAGCTGCTGTCCAAGGACGACGTGGACAAACTGGATAAGGCCGGAGATCTGCCCGCCGTGAGCTTCGACGCCAAGGGCGTGCCCAGCGTCAACATCCCCAAGAAGGATGCGCCGAACGACCTGGTGGTCAAGGTCCTGAGCGAAGGCAAGGGTGACACCCTCAAAAACACCGACACGGTCACGGCGAACTACGTCGGCTGGACCTGGTCGGACAGCAAGAAGTTCGATTCCAGCTATGACCGGGGCACCACCCAGGACTTCAGCCTCCAGCAGGTGATCCCGGGCTGGACCCAGGGCCTCACCGGGCAGAAGGTGGGCTCCAAGGTGCTGATGGTGATCCCCTCCAGCCTGGCCTACGGGGACAGCAGCGCCAGCGGCCAGCCCGCCGGACCGCTGGTCTTCGTGGTGGACATCGTCGCCAAGAAGTAGTCAGCACGGCCGGTCCGTCAAGTAAAGTTTGCTGGGGAAACCCGCCAAGACTGAGGAGCAACATGTCTTTTGGACAGCGTGAGTACGACCGCCAGAAGCCGGAAATTGATTTCCCGGACCACCCGGTTCCGGCCGAACTGGTGATTGAGGACCTGATCGAAGGTACCGGACCGGAAGCCCAGGCCGGCAATACCGTCTCCACCCACTACGTGGGCGTGGCCTTTTCCTCCGGGGAGGAGTTCGACTCGTCCTGGGGCCGCGGTGCGCCCCTGGATTTCCGCGTCGGCGTGGGCCAGGTCATCCAGGGTTGGGACCAGGGCCTGTTGGGCATGAAGGTCGGCGGCCGCCGTCGGCTGGAGATCCCCTCGGAGCTTGCCTACGGCGAGCGGGGCGCCGGCGGAGCCATCGGCCCCAATGAGGCGCTGATCTTCGTCGTCGACCTGGTGGGCGTGCGCCCGTAGCCGGGTCTGGATGCAGAGCCTGTATGCATTCCCCTGTTTAGCGCCCGTGCGCCGGTAGGAGCGCGGCTGAGC
>DATIMB010000255.1:0-2975 GCA_035475875.1 Micrococcaceae bacterium | reverse complement strand
CTGCATTTCCTGGGCCGGCGCTCGGACATGATGGTGTCCGCCGGGCACAACGTTTACCCGCATGAGATCGAACTTGCCTTGCAGGATCTGCCCGGCGTGCAGACAGCCATCGTGACGGGTATGGCCGATGGCTACCGCGGGCACAGGATAGTCGCTGCAGTGCTGCCCCAGAAGCCCGGGCCGCAGTCCAGTGCTCCCGGGGCAGAAGCATTCCGGACCAGTGCACGCCAGTTGCTGCCGGCGCACAAAAGGCCCACCGCTTATTTTGCCCTGCGCGAGCTGCCGGTTACCGCCGGCGGCAAGATCAGCCGTCCCCTGCTGGCCGACTGGATTGCCGGGAGGGATCCGCGTGTCAGCCGACTCAGCTGACCGGCAGCCGGTGGTGATCGCCGCCCGGCGCACCGCCATCGGCCGCGCTGGAGGGGCGTACAAGGACATCGGTGCCCATGAGCTGCTGGCGCCGGTGCTGCGCCGGCTGCTGGCCGACACCGGAGTGGCCGCGGACCAGATCAGCGATGTCATCATGGGCAACGCCGTGGGCGGCGGGGGCAACGTGGCCCGGCTGGCTGCCCTGACCGCTGGCCTGCCGGTGCAGCTTCCCGGCCTCACGGTGGACCGGCAGTGCGGGTCCGGCCTGGAGGCGATCGTGCTGGCGTCCCGCCTGGTCGCGGCCGGTGCCGGGAATGCCTACCTGGCCGGTGGGGTGGAGAGCATCAGCACCGCTCCCGCACGGGCACACCGGATGCCCGACGGCCGCCTCGACTTCTACGAGCGTGCGCAGTTTGCGCCGGAATGGCTGGGCGATCCGGACGTGGGTACCGCGGCGGAGAATGTCGCCAACCGGTACGGCATCAGCCGAGAACGGCAGGACGAATTTGCCCTGCGCAGCCACCGGCTCGCCCTCGCCGCCCAGGCCGCGGGGGGCTTTGACCACGAACTGCTGCTGGATGCCGCCGAGCTGCCGCCGCTGGCCGCAGACCAGGGGCCGCGCCGGCTGACGCCGGGGCTGCTGGCCCGCTTCCCGGCGGCGTTCGTACCGGACGGGACGGTGACCGCGGGGAATTCCTGCCCGTACAGCGATGGGGCCTGCGCCGTCGTCGTGACCAGCCGCGCGAAGGCCCGGGAGCTGGGCGTGGAGGAAGGACTGGTGTTCGTGGACAGCGCGGTCAGTGGCACCGAGCCGGCCTACCTGGGCGTCGGTGCCGCCGCCTCCACCACGGAGCTGCTGCTCCGCACGGATCTGGGCCTGGACGGCGTCGGGCTGATCGAATTCAACGAGGCCTTCGCGGCCCAGGTGCTGGCGGTGCTGGACCTGCTGGGGACCGGGCCCGAACGGATCAACGCCCAGGGCGGGGCGCTGGCCCTGGGACACCCGTACGGCGCCTCGGGTGCCGTGCTGGTCACCCGGCTCTTCGCGCAGGCCCTGAAGAGCCGGATCGAGGGGCAGAGAGCCCTGGCCATGGTCAGCATCGCCGGCGGGATGGGCATTTCCACCCTGTTCCGTTGGGAACGGCTCTAAATCCAGCAATTTCTGCCGGAACGGCTGGGCCGGTAGCGTCGACGGGTTGAATCTGCTCAGCGAAGACCGTGGTTCGTTGAGCAGGAAACGTTCCTGCTCAACGAGGGGCCCGGCTCGGTGAGCAGCATGCTTCCGCGAACCCGGCCCGGGTCAGTCCTCGGCCTCGCCCAGCCCGCGGGCAGCCAGCGCCTCACCGGTCTGCCGTGCGTAGGCCACCGTACTGATCATTACCGGCAGTGTCCGGGCGCGCAGGTTCCGCTCCAGGCCGCGCGCGCGTGCGGCGTCCCGGACGTCCTCGAAGGCGCCGATAATAAAGGGCAGGCTGCGCAGCATCAGCGACACGGTAAGGGCGAAACGCTCCGGATCCGCGCCGAAGCGGCGCAGCGGCGCCACCAGCCGGGCCAGTCCGTCCAGCAGCCGGTCCACCGGCGTGGTGGCAGTGAGGAGATTCGCAGCCAGCACGGTGGCCAGAATCCCGGCCACCACATGCCAGGCCGTCAGCGGTCCGTATTGCCACCACTGGTAGCCGCCAATCAGCAGCAGGAACACCAGCATCAACCGGACGGGCTGCCACAGCCGCGCCGGTGGCAGCCGGGCACTGAGATGGGCGACGACGACGGCGGCCAGGGCCGCGCTGCTGGCGTAGGGTCCGGGCACGGCGAAGCAGGCGACGGCGACCGCCAGCAGCAGTGCCGCCTTAGCCCAGAGCGGGGTGCGGTGGATCGCTGACGCGCCGGGCACGTAGCCGGCAACCAGGTGGGCATGGCCGCGCATCAGTGCATCCCAGGCCTGACCAGGCAGGCGTCACCGCTTGCCCGGCGGGCGCCATCGCTGGTCCGGGGCGCGCCGCAACGGGCCACGGGGCGGGACGTCACAGCGCCAGCTGCCGGTAGTGGGCCACCGCATCGGCCGCGGGCCCGTCAAAGGCGATACCGCCGTCGTCGACCAGCAGGGCACGTTCACAGTCCTGCGCCAGCTCCAGGTCATGCGTTGAAATCACCAGCTGCTGCGGCAGCAGCGCCAACCGTTCGCGCAGCAGCCGCGTGTTGCGCAGGTCCAGCAGGGTGGAGGGCTCGTCCAGGACCAGGACCTGCGGACGGACCGCCAGCACCGTGGCCAGGGCCACCAGCTGGCGTTCTCCGCCGGAGAGTTCGTAGATGCTGTTCTGCGCCAGGGCGGCCAGCCCGAAGCCGTCCAGCACCTCCATGGCGGCGGCGCGGCGCTGAGGACCGGAGGGATGCCGGCGGCGCAGGGACAGTTCCACGTCCTCCAGCGCAGTGGGCATCACCAGCTGGGAGAGCGGATCGGTGAAGACGAACCCCACCTGCTGCCGCACCATCCGTCCGTGCGTGGCGGTGTCCAGCCCGTTGACCGTGACGGTGCCTGTGGAGGGCAGCAGCAGCCCGTTCAGCAGGCGCAGCAGCGTGGACTTCCCGGATCCGTTGGCGCCAATCAC
>DATIMB010000254.1:0-9161 GCA_035475875.1 Micrococcaceae bacterium | reverse complement strand
GCGCTGGGCAGCATCGATGTGGAGGACTGGTTCGACACGGTCCGGCGCTCGGCACCCTTTGCCACCTTGCCCCGCTCGGCCTTCGATGCCACCCTGGATCTGCTGGCCGGGCGCTACCCGTCGGACGAATTCGCCGAGCTGCGGCCCCGCATCGTCTGGGACCGGGTGGAGGGGACCCTCACCGGCCGCCCCGGCGCGCAGCGGCTGGCCGTGACCTCCGGAGGCACCATTCCGGACCGGGGACTGTTCGGCGTGTACATCGTCGGCTCCGAGCAGGAGGCGCCGCCGGGCGCCAAAGCCAAGGGCGGACGCCGGGTGGGCGAGCTGGATGAGGAAATGGTGTACGAATCCAGGGTGGGGGACGTCTTTGCCCTGGGCGCCACCAGCTGGCGGATCGAGGACATCACCCACGACCGGGTGCTGGTCTCCCCCGCGTTCGGCCAGCCTGGCAAACTGCCCTTCTGGAAGGGCGATTCGCTGGGCCGGCCGGTGGAACTGGGCCGGGCGCTGGGCGCCTTCACCCGTGAACTGGCGGGGATGGACCGCCGGGCCGCCCTGGAAAGGTGCCGTGCCACCGGACTGGACGACTGGGCAGCCGGCAATCTGCTTAACTATCTGGTCGAGCAAAAGCAGGCCACCGACGTCGTGCCCAATGACCGGACGCTGCTGGTGGAGCGCTTCCATGACGAGCTGGGAGACTGGCGGGTGGTCCTGCACAGCCCCTTCGGCATGCCGGTCCATGCACCGTGGGCGCTGGCGGTCGGAGCCCGGCTGCATGAACGCTACGGGCTGGACGGCTCGGCGATGGCGTCCGACGACGGGATTGTGCTGCGGGTGCCGATGATGGAGGATGAGCCGCCGGGGGCGGAGCTGTTCCTCTTCGATGCCGAGGAGCTGGACGGGATTGTCACCACTGAGGTGGGCGGCTCGGCGCTGTTTGCCTCCCGTTTCCGTGAGTGCGCCGCCCGAGCCCTGCTGCTGCCCCGGCAGAACCCGGGAAAGCGTTCCCCGCTGTGGCAGCAGCGACAGCGCTCGGCGCAGCTGCTGGACGTCGCGCGGAAGTACCCCACCTTTCCGATTGTGCTGGAAACGGTGCGCGAATGCCTGCAGGACGTCTACGACCTGCCGGCGCTGAAGGACATCGCCGGTGCAATTGAGCGGCGTGAGCTGCGGCTGGTGGAAACAACCACACCGCAGCCCTCCCCCTTTGCCCGCTCCCTGCTCTTCGGCTATGTGGCCTCCTTCCTCTATGAGGGCGATTCGCCCTTGGCCGAGCGGCGGGCCGCCGCCCTGTCGCTGGATCCGACCCTTCTCAACGAGCTGCTGGGCCGGGCGGAGCTGCGGGAACTGCTGGATCCCAAGGTGATCGCCCAGACCGAGGCGGAGTTGCAGCGGCTGGCTCCGGACCGCCGGGTGCGCGGGCTGGAGGGGGTCGCGGACCTGCTGCGGCTGCTGGGACCGCTGTCCGTGGAGGAGGTGGCCGAGCGGCTGCAGCCCGAGGACCAGGCGGAAACCGAAACCGGGGCAGGGCCGGGCTTGGCGTCCCGGCCGGGCCTTCCCGAGGATCCGGCGGAAGACGCTGAGGCGGCTGGGCTGGGCGTTCCCGCCCGTGCGGCAGGGCAGGGCGTTCAGGGCGTGGACGGGCGCCTGACCGACGCTCCGACGGAGTCGTGTGCGGCGGGAAGCGGGCGGGAACGCCCTGCCCTGCCGCACCTCACGGCACTCGTCCAGGCCAACCGGGCCCTGAAGGTGAACGTGGCCGGCGTCGAGCGTTATGCCGCTATCGAGGATGCCGCCCGGCTGCGTGATGCGCTGGGCGTGCCGCTGCCGATGGGCGTACCGCTGGCGTTCGTCGAGCCGGTGGCCGATCCATTGGGTGACCTGCTGGGCCGTTATGCCCGCACGCACGGACCCTTCACTGCGGCCGAAGCCGCCGCCAGGCTGGGCCTGGGCGTCGCCGTCGTCGGAAGCGGCCTGGCCCGGCTGGCCGTGGACGGCCGTGTCGCCGAAGGGGAATTCCGGCCGACGACGGCGGCCCTTCCGACGGCGGGGGGACCAGGCACCGGAGTCGGGGAGGATGCGGGAGCCGATGCTGCCGCCGCTGGCATCACGCCACCGCTTCCGGCGCTGTCCGAATGGTGCGACGTGGAGGTGCTCCGGAAGCTGCGCCGCCGGTCGCTGGCAGCCCTGCGGGCCGAGGTGGAACCTGTCGATCCGGCCACCTATGCCCGGTTCCTGCCGGCATGGCAGCACGTCGGTGCGTCCGCGGCCCGGGGTCCGCAACTGCGCGGGCTTGACGGCGTGCTCACCGTGGTGGACCAGCTGGCCGGTGCGAACATTCCGGCGTCCGCCTGGGAGCCGCTGATACTGGCATCCAGGATTGCCAACTACTCCCCCGCGATGCTGGACGAGCTGACCGCCACCGGTGAAATACTGTGGGCCGGTGCCGGATCACTGCCCGGCAATGACGGCTGGATCAGCCTTCATGTGGCCGAATCCGCCACGCTGACGCTGAATCCGCAGCCCGGATTTGAGCCCAGCGATGCGCAGCAGCGGTTGCTGGACCACCTGTCCGGCGGGGGCGCCTACTTCTTCCACCAACTGCGGGAGGTGGCCGGCGGAATGGACGCGGTACTGGGCGACGAGGAAGTGACCTCGGCGCTGTGGGAGCTGGTCTGGGCCGGACGGATCAGCAACGACACCTTCGCCCCGGTGCGTGCGCTGCTCGCCGGCGGTCACACGGCGCACCGCCAGCGCCCCAGTGCGCCGCGGCTGCGTTCAGCGGGACGCTACGGTCGGCTGGGACGCACCTCCGGGGCGTCGCTGTCCGGTCTGGCGCAGTCCCGTAACGCCCCGCCGCTGGCCGCCGGCCGCTGGACGATCCTGCCGGAGAAGGAGCGGGAGACCACCGTCCATGCCCATGCCATGGCAGAGCTGCTGATGGACCGGTACGGGGTCGTCACCCGGGGATCGGCGGTCAGCGAAAACGTTCCTGGCGGCTTCGCGCTGCTGTACAAGGTGCTGGCTCGACTGGAAGAAAGCGGGCGTTGCCGCCGCGGCTACTTCATTGAACATCTCGGGGCGGCGCAGTTCGCCGTGCCGGCCACCGTCGACCGGCTGCGGTCGTTCAGCGAGGACACCCAACTGCGGGCCGCGGCGCCGTCGGCCCTGGCCCTGGCTGCCACCGATCCCGCCAATCCTTACGGTGCCGCACTGCCCTGGCCGGCGCTGGAGGCCGGGCACCGGCCGGGCCGCAAGGCCGGCGCCCTCGTAGTGATGGTGGACGGTGCCCTGGTGCTGTACGTGGAACGCGGCGGAAAGACCCTGCTCGCCTTCACCGAGGAACCGGATCCGCTGGCCCTGGCCGCCGGTGCCCTGGTGGATGTGGTCCGCCGCGGGGCCGTGGACAAACTCGCCATCGAGAAGGTAAACGGCGCCGGCATCCTGGACACATCACTGGCCGGGGCACTGCTGGACGCCGGTGCGTATTCGACGCCGAGGGGACTGCGGATCCGTGCCGGAGGGTGACAACGTCTGGTTCCAGGCGCGGCTGCTGCGCCGGGCCCTTGCCGGACAGCGGCTGACCCGGTGCGACATCCGCGTGCCGCGCTACGCCACCGTGGACTTCAGCGGCAGCATGGTGGACGCCGTCGAGTCCCGGGGTAAGCACCTGCTCATCCGGGTGGCGGGGCATATCATCCACTCGCACCTGAAAATGGAGGGGACCTGGCAGGTCTATCCGGCGGCGGAACAGCGCTGGCACCGTCCGGCGCACACCGCCCGCTGCATCCTGGGCACCCAACACGCCACCGCCGTCGGCTTCTCGCTGGGGTTGCTGGAAGTCCTGCCGCAGGATCAGGAGGCCGCCGCCGTCGGCCATCTGGGCCCGGACCTGCTGGGGCCGGACTGGGACGCCGGGGAAGCGCTGCGGCGGCTGTCCGCCCAACCGGAGCGCGCCATCGGGCTGGCGCTGCTGGACCAGCGGAACCTGGCCGGGATCGGCAATATCTACCGCAATGAGCTGTGTTTCCTGGCCGGGGTGCATCCGGCGATTCCGGTGGACCAGGTGGCCGGACTGGAGCGGATGGTGGACCAGGCCAAGCGCCTGCTGGAGGCGAACAAGGACAGGCCGCGCAGCACCACCGGCGGCCCGGCCCGTGGGGACGCGGCGCTGTGGGTTTACGGGCGGGAGGGCAAACCGTGCAAGCGGTGTGGCAGCCTGATCCGGTACGGGACCCTGGGCGAGACGGCGGAGCCGGCGCAGACGCGTGGCATCTATTTCTGCCCGCACTGCCAGCCCGCCCCGTAACGCCACCGGCCCCCTCCCAACCCGTTCAGTGGGGAGATCTGCACCCTGAAACCGCTTCCCAAGGGGCACAGCTCCACACTGAACGGATGGTCGGAAGGTCCCGGGTAGCCTAGAAGGGTGATGAAGTCCCCCCTGCCCGTGCGCAACGGCGTCAATGCCACCCGGCTGCGTCTGCCCGAGGAGGGTCCCTGGACCACCGCGATGGACTATGTGCTGGAGCGGTTCGGGCATGTGGACCCGGAGGGCATGATCGAGCGCTTCGAGCGCGGCGAGGTACAGGGCCTGGGCGGGACCGTCGTCACCCCCGACACTCCACTGGGCCAGCACACCTTCATCTGGTACTACCGCGAGCTGCCGGTGGAGGAGCGGTTGCCGGTGGAACTGTCGGTGCTGCACCGCGACGATCACCTGGTGGTGGTGGACAAACCGCATTTCCTGCCCACCACCCCCGGCGGCATGTATGTGGCGGAATCGGCGCTGGTCAGGCTGCGGATAGCGCTGGATCTGCCGGAACTGGTCCCCATCCACCGGCTGGACCGGATGACCGCGGGCGTGCTGCTTATTGCCGCGGATCCGCAGACCCGCGGCAAGTACCAGCTGCTCTTCGAGAAGCGGAAGGTGCGCAAGACCTACGAAGCGGTCGCCGGCGTCCGGCCCGAACTGGAGCTTCCGGCCGTGGTCCGCAGCCGGATGGTCAAGTCCCGCACCTACCTGCTGGCCCAGGAGGTGGAGGGGGAGCCGAACGCGGAAACGCGGATTGAGCTGCTGGAGACGCACGACGACGGCGGCCGGCGCCTTGGTTTGTACCGGCTGGAACCCCACACCGGTAAGACGCACCAGCTGCGCGTGCATATGGCATCCCAGGGGATCGGGATCGTCAACGATCCGTTCTATCCCGAACTGCTGCCGCAGGCACCCGACGACTACACCAAACCCCTGCAGCTGCTGGCCCGGAGCATCGTTTTTACCGATCCGCTCAGCCACCAGGAGGTTGAGTACCGCAGCCAGCTGGAGCTCAGCGGCTTCCCGGTGGATTCCGCGGCGCCCGCGCTTCCCTGACGGTCCGGGCGGGGGCGAATACCGGCGCTACTACCCGTGTTCCTGGCCTGCGGCTAGATTGATCGGGTGGACTACTTGAGCCTGGGCGCCTGGGCACCCGTGCTCTATCCGCTCATCATGGTTGCCGTGGCGATGGATGCTGCCATGCCGCCCATCCCATCGGAGCTCATGGTGGTCACCTCCGGAGCATTGTGCGTGTCCGATGCGGTGCTGCTGCCGTTGGCCCTGCTGGCGGCCTCCTCCGGCTCCATGCTGGGCGATCTCCTGGTCTACAGCCTGTTCAAACGCCGGCTAACGCACCTGTTGGACAGGTTCGGCTGGGGACGGAAGGTGCACCTGGGCATCCGCCGGGCCGCGGACAAAGGCGGCCGATCATCCACCGCAGCTGCGATGCTGGCCGGCCGTTTCATCCCTGCCGGGCGGACCGCCACCATGGCCGCGGCGGGCATTGCCGAAGTTCCTGCCATCAGGGTGGTGCGCGCCAGCGCCGCGGGCTCGGTACTGTGGGCCTGCTGGATGGTGGGGCTGGGGTATGTGACCGGCCGGAGCACCCGCTTCCCGGTGTGGGCCAACTCGCTGATCGGGGTGGCGCTGGGTGTGGGTGTAGGTGTCCTGATGGCGGCCGTCATTGCCCTTCGACGCCGCTCTGCCCGCCGGAAATCCGGCGGCTAGCGGTCAGTCCAGCGGAATCCACTTCCCCCGGCGGCGCCGGAGCACCTGCAACCCGCCTGTCACCGCCACGGACTCTACGGCGTGCCGCATGCTGGCTCCGGCGTTCCTGGCCTGCCGGTCCTCGACGTCGTCCTGGCTTGCGTCGACGCTAAACCGCAAGGTGATCCGCGGGACGCCTGCGACGATATCCAACTGGTTGGCCTCCACCAGGTGCATCGATCCCAGCGCATCCACCGCCGTGGACATCACATTCTCCGGGGCATTCCCCGGACGCAGTCCCATGATGTTCAGAGTTGCGCGGAAAGAAGGCATGGCTTCCACCCTACCCATCCGCGACCATACCCATCCGCGAGGGACCGGGACAGGAATAGCAGCTCATCGCCTAGAGTTGAATCCTCTGCCGGGCAGCCAAGACCGCAGTCCGCTACTGGATTTCCAAAGGAGCCACCCGATGAGTACAGGGACCACCACCGACGCCGTGCTGGCGCGTTGGAAGCGCTTCCGGACCAACCGGAACCAGGCCCTGGCCGCCGAACACGGCTGGCTGACCCTGACCTCGCTGCAGTGGCTGCCGGCCGAGCCCTCGGCCATGGAACTGGTCCCGGGCCTCTGGAGCACCGACGGGACCGCCGCGCTGCTGACGGCCACCGAGGAGGACGGCTTGACCCTGGTGGAAACCGGCGAGCCGGTGGTCGGGGAGCTGAAGGCGGTGCTGGCCAACGAGGAGTCGCTGATGTGGGTCCGGCACGGCAGCACCGTGGTGGAGCTGGCGGTCCGGGGCGGCCGCTACGCACTGCGCACCCGGGACTCGCACTCCCCCACGCTGACCGGCTTCACAGGTGTTCCGACCTTTGACTACCGGCCGGAACTGGTGGTGGAGGGACGGTTTGAGCCCTACCCGGAGCCTCGCACAGTCCCGATCGGCACGGCCTACCCGCACGTGGCGAGCGAGGCCGTCGTCGTCGGCGACGTGGTCTTTGAGCTGGAAGGTGCCAGCTACCGGCTCGCCGCCGAGGAGGAAAAGCTGGGTGCCTTGGTGATCACCTTCCACGATGCGAGCAACGGCACCAGCACCGATGAATGGCGCAAGCTGGAGACCACCCGGCCGCGCCCGGACGGAACGGTGGTGCTGGATTTCAACCGGGCCATCAACTACCCCAGCGCCTTTACCGACTACGGGACCTGCCCAATGCCGGTGGAGGGGAACCGCATTCCGGTGCCCATCGAGGCAGGGGAAAAGAAGCCGCTCTGACCGGGCGGCTGCTGATGGGGTAGGTCAGGCCTGCCAGTTGGTCACACGATGGCCGAGACCCCGGTAATCGCCCGTCCGGTGATCAGCGTGTTGATCTCATGCGAGCCCTCGTAGGTGTAGATGGCCTCCGCGTCGGCAAAGATTTTCGCCATCCTGTAGTCCGTGACGATGCCGTTCCCGCCGAGCAGGGAGCGCCCCAGCGCCACCGTCTCGCGCATCCGTGCGGTGGTGAAGGCCTTCGCCAGCGCCACCTGCTCCATCCGCGCCCCGCCGCGCAGGGTGACCGGCGGCCCGTCCTGCTGCCCTTCCTGCAGCTGGGCAATGCGCACCATCATGCCCAGGCTCGCGGTTGCGTTTCCGAGCATCTGCACCAGCTGCTGCTGGATCAGTTGGAAGCGCGCCAGTGGTCTGCCGAACTGTTGGCGTTCGACGGCGTAGGCGCGGGCCACGTCGAAGGCGGCCAGCTGCTGGCCTACTGCCTGCCAGGCCACCATAATGCGCGAGCCGCGCAGCAGATGGTTGGTTTCCTGGAAGGTGTTGATGCCGGTGAAGCGGTCGCGCTCCGGGATCCGGACGTTCTCCAGCGTGATGTGGGCGTTCTGGACCGTGCGGAGGGCGATTTTGTTTTCGATCCGGGTCCGCGTGACCCCGGGCAGCGTGGGGTCAAGGATGAAACCGCGGACCTGCCCGGTCTGCGCATCCTTGGCCCACAGCAGCATGTAGTCGCAGAAGGTGCCGTTGCCGATCCAGCGTTTTGCGCCATTGATGACCCACACGTCGGTCCCGTCGGGCCCCGGGGCCCGGGACGCCGTCGTCGTCATTCCGCCGGCAACGTCGCTGCCGTGTTGGGGCTCGGTCAGGGCAAAGGCGCCCGTGGTGCGCAGGTTCACGGCGTCGTCCAGCAGCCGGTCCTTTTGCTCCGCCGAACCGAACTCGCGCAACGCCTGGACAAAGAGGTCATGGTGCACCAGGTAAAACGTGGCCAGCGAGGTGTCCGCGCGGGTGATTTCGGCCACCGCCAGGCCGGTGAACAGGTAGCTGTAGCCCTGGTGGATCGGCGTGCTCAAGGCCAGCTCGGCAAGTTTGGGCAGGATTTCCGCGGGAAACTCGGCCCGGTCCCACCAGCCTTGGGCGTACGGGACCACCTCGGCGGCCAGGAAACCGCGCAGTTCCGCCAGCTTGGCACGCTCCGGGGCGGAGAGCAGCTGTTCGTAATCGAAAAAGTCCGCCGCGGGCAGACCGTCCAACGGGCTCGTCATCGGGCCCTCCAATCAGTTGTCCGTGCTCGGTTGTCCGTGCCCTGTTGTCCCTGCGGGGGTTACTTCGGCTGCATCCGGATGGCGCCATCGAGCCGGATGGTTTCGCCGTTGAGCATGGCGTTGGCGATGATGTGCTCCACCAGCGCCGCGTACTCCGCCGGCTTGCCCAGCCGCGATGGGTGCGGCACCTGCGCGCCGAGCGAATCCTGGGCCTCCTGCGGCAGTCCTGCCATCATCGGCGTCTCAAAGATCCCCGGTGCAATGGTGACCACGCGGATCAGCGAGCGCGCCAGTTCGCGTGCGATCGGCAGGGTCATGGCCGCTACCGCCCCTTTGGAAGCAGCATAGGCCGGTTGGCCGATCTGCCCGTCGAACGCCGCCACCGAGGCCGTGTTGATGATGACGCCCCGTTCCGCCGTTCCGAATTCACCCGTGACGGGCTCGGTTGCAGCCATCGCAGCCGCCGCCAGCCGGAGCACGTTGAAGGTGCCCACCAGGTTGATCTGGATGACCTTGCTGAAGCTCTCCAGCGGCAGCACACCGTCTCGGCCCAGCACCTTGCCCGGGGTCGCCACGCCGGCACAGTTCACGACCACGCGCAGCGGACCCA
>DATIMB010000253.1:0-4236 GCA_035475875.1 Micrococcaceae bacterium | reverse complement strand
GACCTCGTGCTCGGACTGATTGGACTGGTGGCCGGCATCGTCATCGCCCTGATCATGGTTCCCCAGCGCAGGAGCCCCGGCGCCTACGCAAAGGTGGCTGCCGCCGTCGTCGGCTCCGCTGTCGGTTCCATCGTGGCCTGGCAATTGGGAACCCTCGCCGGCGCGCTGTGGGGCCATACCCCGGCGCACCCGGCCAGCGAAAGCGTCGCCTTCTCGCTGCGGTCGTACAGCGTGCTGGCCATCTGGCCGGCAGTCTGCGCGCTGATCATTTTCGCCGTGACGCTGGGCAGTTTGTTACGGTCCGGCCCATCGCACGAGCAGTGAGCCCAACGGCGGCCGGTAAACTGGCTGGGTGACCAGCAGCCAGCTCCAGGATCCCGACCGCACCAATCCCGCCGCCAGTCCGGTCGCTGATGCCGGGACCGGTGCCGGCGGATCTATGCGTGCCGCTGGGCCCGCTGCCGGTGGGGCCGGTGCCGGTGGAGACTCGCTGGACTTCCGCACCATCGACCTGCGCGGACAGCAACTGTCCCTGGCCCAGCTGCGCCGCGCCGTTCCCCGGGCCACCTCCGCGTCCGTGGCGGATGCCGAGGCCAAGGTGCAGCAGATCATCGACGACGTCCGGGACCGTGGCTTCGCCGCGCTGGCGGACCTGGCGGCCAGGTTCGACGGCGTGCGGCAGACCCACCCGCGTGTCCCGGCGGAAGCACTGGCTGAGGCGTTGGCAGGCCTTGACCCGAAGGTCCGGCTGGCGCTGGAGGAATCCATCGCCCGCGCCAGCACCTTTGCCCAGGCGCAGCGCCCTGCTGACGTGGACGTGGAACTGGGCGATGGTGCCACCGTCAGCCAGAAATGGATGCCGGTGGGGCGGGTCGGCCTCTACGTGCCCGGCGGCCTGGCCGTCTATCCCTCCTCTGTGGTGATGAACGTGGTTCCGGCCCTGGCCGCCGGTGTGGCCTCCATTGCCCTGGCCTCACCGCCGCAAAAGGCATTCAATGGCCTGCCGCATCCGGTGATCCTGGCAGCCGCCGCGCTGCTGGGCATCGACGAGGTCTACGCCATCGGCGGCGCCCAGGCCATAGCCGCCTTCGCCTACGGGGTCGGCCCCGGGGAAGACGACGACGGCGAGGAGGTCCGGCCCAGCACGGTGCTGGAACCCGTCGATGTGATTACCGGGCCGGGCAATATCTTCGTGGCCACGGCCAAGCGCCTGGTCAAGGGCGCCGTGGGCATCGATTCCGTCGCCGGCACGACCGAAATCGCCATCCTGGCCGACTCCACAGCCGACCCTGCCTTGGTGGCCGCGGACCTGATCAGCCAGGCCGAGCACGATCCGCAGGCAGCCTCCGTGCTCTTCACCGATTCCCCCCAACTGGCCACCCAGGTGCGCGCGGAACTGGCCAGCCAAGCCGCCGCCACCAAGCATGCCGCCCGGGTGGCACAGGCCCTCTCAGGCCCGCAATCCGGCGTCGTGCTGGTGGACGGGCTGGAACAGGCCATCGCCGCCTGCGACGCCTACGCTGCGGAGCACCTGGAAGTCATGACGGCAGATGCTCCGGCCATCGCGGCGCGGATCCGCAACGCCGGCGCCATTTTCGTGGGGGACTACAGCCCGGTCAGCCTCGGGGACTATTGCGCAGGATCCAACCACGTCCTGCCTACCAGCGGTACGGCCGCCTTCTCCTCGGGCCTGAACGTCACAACCTTCCTGCGCGCCATCCAGGTGATCAACTACGACCGGGCCGCGCTGGAGCAGGTGAGCGGGCACATCGTCGCGCTGTCCACAGCGGAGGACCTGCCGGCCCACGGCGACGCCGTCAAAATCAGGTTCCAACACTAGATGTAGTAATTACGCTCTTGTAATTCACCCACATATAGTCATAAACTAGGTCCAAGAGCCGCAGCCGGAGCAGTTGACCAGGCAGCACCCGGACAGCTACGCAGTGCGTTACGAGCGTCAAACGAACAGGTGCGCGGAAGTAAGTCTCTGAATAGAGCCGCCACACGAGTCAGGAAGGGGTTGGCATGTACTGTCCGTTCTGCCGCAACCCTGACTCGCGCGTGGTGGACAGCCGCGTTGCGGACGATGGCTCCGCCATCCGCCGGCGCCGGCAATGCGCCCAGTGCGGGCGGCGTTTCACCACCGTCGAAACCACCAGCCTGTCAGTGATCAAACGCTCCGGAGTGGGGGAGCCCTTCAGCCGGGGCAAGATCATCAACGGCGTCCGCAAGGCATGCCAGGGCAGGCCCGTGACGGAGGACGACCTTGCCCTGCTGGCCCAGGAGGTCGAGGAGTCCATCCGGGCCAGCGGCGCGGCCGAAATCGAAGCCCATGAGGTGGGGCTGGCGATTCTGGGACCGTTGCAGAAACTGGACCAGGTGGCGTACCTCCGCTTTGCCAGCGTCTACCAGGCTTTCCAGTCGCTGGACGACTTTGAAACCGCCATCGCCCTGCTGCGGCACGAACACGACGTGGCGGTGAAAGCCGACCCGCAGGTGGCAGGCTCCGACTAGCGGACGGACCGCCGCGCAGCACAGACTCCGGTGGTGGCCAGGGAGGGGAAGCCCAGGCCACCACCGGCACCACGAAACAGGAGGCCCGGGACCGAAAGGACTGGGCCTCCTGCCTGTCTTGTGGGTACTGGTTTGCAGCCGTTCGCCGCTTTCCCTGTCAGCGGCCGCCGGAGACCGGTAGCACTACCCCGGTGATGTAGGAAGCCTCGGCGGAGAGCAGCCACAGGACCGCCGCGGCCACTTCCTCCGGCTCAGCGCCGCGCCCCAGCGGAACCGTCGGCGACAGCCGCTCTACCCGATCCGGCATGCCCGCGGCGGCGTGCAGCCCCGTCTTTGTGCTGCCCGGTGCCACCGCATTCACCCGGATGCCCTGGCCGGCCACCTCGGCGGCGAAACCGACCGTGAGCACATCCACCGCTCCCTTGCTGGCGGCGTAATGCACCCAGGTGTCGGGCGAGCCGGCCTTGGTGGCGGTGGAGGAGATGTTGACGATGCCTCCGCCCGTCCCGCCGGACCCGGTGGACATTCGCCGCTGAGCCTCCTGGCACATGAAAACCACCCCGGCCACGTTGACCTCCAGCACCCTGCGAACCGTGGCTTCCGGAACGTCCACCAGCGGCGCAATCAGGTCGCCCGTGATCCCGGCGTTGTTGACGACAGCCGTAACCGGCCCCAGAGCCGCAGCCGAGTCGAAGAGCTGGCGGACTTGGCCCGGATCGCTGACATCCGCCTGCACCGCCAACGCCGTGCCGCCGTCGTCCGTTATGTCCCGGACAACCCCGGCAGCCCCGCCGGCGTCCACAGCATAATTGACGACGACGGCGTACCTGGCCGTCGCGCCCAGCCGCGCCACCGAGGCGCCGATGCCGCGGCTGGCGCCGGTAACGACCAGGACTCCCCGGTCCGCGCAGGCCAATGCTGAGAGCCTACTTGACCAGCTTGAAGTGGATCGCCGCCTGCAGCGCGCCTCCCACGATTCCCGCATTGTTCTGCAGCTGCGCCGGGATGATCCGGGTCTGCAGCTTCAGCTGCGGCAGATAGTCCTCACTGCGCTTGGAAATGCCGCCGCCAATAATGAACAGTTCGGGGGAGAACAGGAATTCAACATGGGAGAAATAGCGCTGCAGCCGGACTGCATACTCCTCCCAGCTCAGGTTGTCCCGCTCGCGCGCGGCAGCCGAGGCCTTGGTCTCCGCGTCCGCCCCGTCGATTTCCAGATGTCCCAGCTCCGCGTTGGGCACCAGCTTGCCGTTGAAAATGAAGGCCGATCCGATTCCGGTGCCCAGGGTAATGACCAGAACGGTTCCCTTGACACCCTTTCCCGCACCGTAGCGGGCCTCAGCCAGGCCCGCCGCGTCGGCGTCGTTCATCACCTGGACATCGCGGCCCAGCTCCTCGGTCAGGAGCGCATCCACATCCGTGCCCACCCAGCTCTTGTCCACATTCGCCGCAGACCGGGCAACCCCGTGCGCAATGATCGCCGGGAAGGTCACCCCCACCGGAGCGTCCTTGTCCGGCGCGTCCTCGCGCGTCATCAGCTCGGCCACGATCGCGCCGACCACCTTGGCCACGGCGGCCGGAGTCGCAGGCTGGGGCGTGTCGATCCGGAACCGGTCGCCAACCAGCTTGCCCTTTTCCAGATTCACGATCCCGCCCTTGATTCCGGTACCGCCGATATCAATGCCGATCACGTGGGTCTTGGACGAATTCTTTTTCGACATG
>DATIMB010000252.1:0-8063 GCA_035475875.1 Micrococcaceae bacterium | reverse complement strand
CGGAGGCATTCCGGTCTGCGGCCGCCCGCTCTCCCCCGGGCCGCTGTCCGGCCCCGGTACGGGTAGCCGGACGGTGCTGCTCCCCCGGACGCGTTTTGGAGCCCTGCCGGGTTACGACCGGGACATAAGAGGTACCGGACGGACGCATCACCGGCTGGTCAACACCCGGGACACGGATGAATTCCAGCGGCTGAACCATGGCCAGGTTATGAGCCGTCGTCGGATCGTTCGGAACCGAGCGGGTGCTGGCACTGGCCTGGGCTAGACGCTCCTTGGCCAGGGCGCGCTGGTTCAGGATCGCCGCCCGTTCGGCCAGCGCGCGCTGCTGCGCCAGGACTTCCAGGTCTACCTGGAGCGGGTCTTCAGCAATCGCTGCAGGCAGCTGGGATAGGTGGTCCTTCGTGTCCTCGAGCAGTGACTTGCGCGCGGCCAGCGCGGCCTCGACGGACATAGCCCCGGTAGCAGGCTCCGGCTCACGCGCTGCCCCGCCCGAGGGCTGCGGGGGGACACCCCGAACCGACGCATGCGGAGTGAACGACTGCGCGGAAGGTGCCTGCGAAACGGGCGGCTGCGCGCCAGACGACTTCGGGGCAGGAACGCGCTGAGCCGGTGCCTGCTGAAGCGGAACCTCCTGAGCGGGAGGTTGCGGAACAGGACCGCCCTGAACCCGAGACTGCGTACCCTGTCCCGGCTGAACCGGAGACTGCGTACCCCGTCCCGGCTGAACCGGAGACTGCAGACCCTGTCCCGGCTGAACCGGAATCTGCTGGTCCGGACGCTGTTGGGAGGGTGCCTGCTGCTCGGGCGGCGCCACCACCGAATTCAGCCCGGTCAGGGGAGCACGGCCGCCCTCATTTTGGGCCTGCCGCAGTGTCCGGCGGGACGGAAGTACCGGGATCGCAGAGGTGGCCGGATCGGAGAGTTCCTTGTAGGCGCGCAGGGTCGCACGGTCCCGGGCACGGGTCTGCGAGGACCGTTCGCGCGGTGCCTCCTGGCCTTCGGTCCTGTCCCGGGAGGACTGTCGCGACGGGGTGGAGGGTGCATCGACGGGAACATCGGCAGCCCGGCGGCGGCGCTGGCCGGCCGCGGGGCCACCATGCGAACCGATCGGCGCGCCGGACGACACCCCGTCGGGCGCATCCGCCGGGGTGCCGGCAGCCGCCTCCGCAGTAACCGTGGGCCCGGTGGCCGGACGGCGGGGAACCTCGGACAGTCTGGGGGCAGGCGTCAGGGGCGCAGAGGCGGAAGCGCGCCCATCGCCGGACTGTTCAGGAGAACCTTGGGCCTGCCTCAGTTCCCTGCGGCTGCGGATCGGTTCTGGTTCCTTGCTCATTACCTACTCATCCAGTACTAGAACTCGCCGGTTGATGGGGCACTGCCAACGGATCCGGCTGCACATACAGCTGGTATTTGGCAATGTATTGCACCACTCCGTCCGGTACCAGGTACCACACGGGATTTGATTCCTGCACGCGCTTTCGGCAGTCGGTGGAAGAGATCGACATCGCAGGAACCTCCAACAAACTTACGTCGGCGCGGCCCATCCGGTCGAGTTCATGGCCGGGGCGTGTCACGCCAATAAAATGCGCCAGCGACCACAGCTCCTCGCTGTCCTTCCAGGACAGAATTTGCGCCATCGCGTCCGCGCCGGTGATGAAGTACAGGTCCGCCTCAGGACGCATCCGCTTGAGGTCACGGAGCGTGTCGATGGTGAAGGTGGGTCCCGGCCGGTCGATATCAACCCGACTGACCGTGAACCGCGGGTTCGAGGCCGTGGCGATCACCGTCATCAGGTAACGGTGCTCGGGGGCGGTGACTTCCTTTTGGGCTTTTTGCCAAGGCTGGCCGGTGGGCACAAAGACCACTTCATCCAGCTCAAAAACGGCCGCAACCTCACTGGCGGCCACCAAGTGGCCGTTATGGATGGGGTCGAAGGTGCCGCCCATGACGCCCAGCCGGAACCGCCGGCCGTGTCCGCCTGGCTGCACTTCCCTGGCAGATGCCTCAGCGATGGGAAATCTCTTCGGCCTGACCGTGGTCGTGCTTATTGGTGTGCTGGCGGTGCGGATCCGCATGCTCGTCGGTGGGCAGGTGCCGATTCCCCATGTTGGTGAACGAGGTGCAGATGAACAGCAGGATCAGCAGCACAACAAAAATGCTCACCCCGAACATCCACCAAGGCATCAGCAAGGGAGCCTTCGCTTCTTCGGTGGCGGCGGACAGTGCGCCGGCGAGCTGTGTCAACATGTTTCTCCCCTGGGGTCTTCGATCGGTTTGGTCTAATATTACGCGGTCGGCAGGGCTTCTGGCACGCCTGCCGCGCCGGGCTCAGGCCCGGGTCTGCCCCTCGCCCTGGACGATCCATTTGGTGGTGGTCAGTTCCGTCAGGCCCATCGGACCGCGCGCATGCAGCTTCTGTGTGGAGATGCCCACCTCGGCACCCAAGCCCAACTCGCCGCCGTCGGTAAACCGGGTGGAGGCGTTGACAATGACGGCGGCGGAATCGATCTCCGCGATGAAGCGCTCGGCATTGGCCAGATCATTGGTCAGGATGGCCTCGGTGTGCCCGGTGCTCCAGCGCCGGATATGCTCCAGCGCCTGGTCCAGGGAATCGACCATCCGCACAGCCAGGTCCAGGTCCATATACTCCCGACCCCAGTCCTCATCGGTGGCGGGCTGCGCCGTCACCCCTGCCGGCAATGCGGCCAGCACCCGCTCGTCGGCATGCAGCCTGACACCGGCGGCGCTCAGCGCGGACAGCACGTCCGGCAGCACCCTCGAGCCCCGATGCACCAGCAGCGTCTCCACCGTGTTGCAGACGCTGGGGCGCTGCGTCTTGGCGTTGAGCAGGATCTCCACGGACATCTGCGCACCCGCGGACTCGTCGATGTAGATATGCACATTCCCCTCCCCTGTCTCGATGACAGGGACGGAGGAGCTGTTCACCACGGTCTGGATCAGCTCCCGGCCACCGCGCGGAATCAGCACATCCACCCGGCCCCGGGCCCGCATCAGGACCGCGGCCCCATCGCGGCCGTACTGGTCCACGCTCTGCACCGCGTCCGCGGGCAGCCCGGTTTCCTCCAGCGCGCCGCGCAGCAGCCCCAGCAGCGCCTGGTTGGTGTTGGCCGCAGCGCTGCCGCCGCGCAGGATGACGGCGTTGCCGCTTTTAAGGGCCAGTCCGGCGATGTCCACGGTGACGTTGGGCCGGGCCTCGTAGATGGCCGCAACCACCCCGAGTGGAACATTGACCTGGCGCAGCCGAAGTCCGTTGGGCAGCGTCTGGCCGCGCACCACATTGCCGACGGGGTCCGGCAGCGCTGCGAGGCTTTCCAGTGCCTGGCCCAGCTTGGCGATCCGTTCCGGAGTCAGCGTCAGCCTGTCCAGCAGGGCCTCGCTGGTACCCTCGCTGCGGCCCTGCGCGACGTCAAGCGCGTTGGCCTGCAGCACCTGGTCCCGGTTGGCCTCCAATGCCGCGGCCACGGCCAGCAACGCACGGTCCTTCTGGGCACGGGTGGCCCGCCCCATCGGCCGCGAGGCTTCCCGGGCCCGGTCGGTGATGGCGTAAACCGCCTCGGTCAGGTCGGGTTGCACAGCGAGCTCGGTCATGCTCCAAGTTTAGGTCACGGCGCGGTTAAACCAGCACCAGGTCGTCCACATGCACCACTTCGCGTTCATATTCACGGCCCAGCTCGCCGGCGAGTTCCTTGGTCCCCCGGCCGAGCATCTGCGGCAGTTCCTCGGCCGCGTAGTTGACCAGGCCATGGGCGACGACGTTGCCCTCCCGGTCCGTCATTTCGACGGCGTCGCCGGCCTCGAAGGTGCCGACGACGGCGGTGATCCCCGCCGGGAGCAGCGATTTGTGCCGCTCGCGCACTGCGGCGACAGCGCCGTCGTCGAGCACCAGCCGGCCGCGGATATCCGCCAGGTGCGCCAGCCAGAGCAGCCGCACCGGCAGCCGTGCCCCGCTGATGCTGAACCAAGTGCCGACATCGGCCCCGGCAAGCGCCGCGGCGGCGTTGGCCGTGGAGGTGACCAGGGCCGGGATTCCAGTGCCGGCAGCAATCCCCGCCGCTTCCACCTTGGTGGCCATTCCGCCGGTACCCACACCAGCCTTGCCGGCGGTGCCGATGGTGATGCCCTCCAGGTCCTGCGGACCTGACACCTGGCTGATCCGGCGTGCGCCCCCGACCGGCGGACCGTCGTAGAGCGCGTCCACGTCGGAGAGCAGCACCAGCGCATCGGCCTTGACCAGGTGCGCCACCAGGGCGGCCAGCCGGTCATTGTCGCCGAAGCGGATCTCGTGCGTGGCCACGGTGTCGTTTTCGTTGACGATCGGGACCACGCCCAGGTGCAGCAGCCGTTCCAGCGCGCGGTGCGCGTTGACGTGCTGGGTCCGCCGTGTCAGGTCGTCCGATGTCAGCAGGACCTGGCTGACAATCACCCCGTGCGCGGCGAAGGCCTGGGTGTAACGCGCCATCAGGAGCCCCTGCCCCACGCTGGCCGCGGCCTGCTGCGTGGCCAGGTCCTTGGGCCGGCGGGCCAGCCCGAGCGGCGCCAGTCCGGCGGCGATGGCCCCGGAGGAGACCAGGATGACTTCGGTGCCCTGGTTCCGGCGCTCCGCCAGGACGTCCGCCAGCGCGGTCAGGGCCTGTTCGGAGATGCCGCCTGCCACGGTGGTCAACGACGACGAGCCGACCTTGACCACGATCCGGGCGGCGGTGGCGAGCCCGGAGCGTTCCAGCATGGCCCTGGCCGGTGCCGCGCCCGGTGCGGCAGATGTACCTGGTGCCGTGGCCGTTCCCGCGGACGTACGTCGTGCTGTGGCCGTTCCCGGTGACGCGGACGTACCTGGTGCCGTGGCCGGCACCTGCGCGCTAAAGCTCATCGCCGTCGTCGCCGTCCTGGACCCCATCCTGCGCCGCACCGCTGCCAAGGCCGCTCTCGCGCAGCGGCGCAGCCTTGCCCCGGCCGCCGTCGTCGTCGGTCCAGAGCCCGGACTTACGCTCCGCCTCCAGCTCGGCCTGCGTCGCGGCCCGGGCCTCGCGGCGCTCCAGCTGCTCCTGCCGCTTCTGCACGCGGGTGGGCCTGTCGCCCAGATCCGCGAAGCGGACGTCCGTCCCACGTGGGGAGGCCAGCAGCTCCGCGCCGCCCATCATGGTCGGCTCCCAGTCGAAGACGACGCCGTCGCCCTCGCCGATCACCACCGTGTCCCCGGGCTTGGCACCGCTCTTGAAAAGCTCGTTTTCGACGCCCAGCTTGGCAAGCCGGTCGCCCAGGTAACCGATGGCTTCCTCGTTCGTGAAGTCCGTCTGCATCACCCAGCGCTCCGGCTTCTCGCCGATCACCCGGAAGAGCGGTTCCAGGTTCTTTTCCTCGCGGCGGATCCGGAAACCTGCCTCATTAACCGCCCGGGGCCGCAGCACCGTCGGAGTCACCTTCGGCGGCGCTGCCGTCAGCTCGGCGCGGGCACTCTGCACGATCTCCGCCATGGCGAAGCCCAGCTGGCGCAGACCCTCATGGCTGACCGCCGAGACCTCAAAGACCTTGTAGCCGCGGGACTCCAGATCGCCCCGGACAAACTCGGCCATCTCCCTGCCATCAGAGGTATCCACCTTGTTCAGCGCCACCAGTTTGGGCCGCTCGTTTAGCGGCACCACGTCCCCATCCACACCCGCGTAGCTCATGTCGACGGCGTAGCGGTCCAGCTCCGCCTCGATGATGGCCAGGTCGGAGAGCGGGTCGCGGTCTGTTTCCAGGGCGGCGCAGTCCAGCACGTGCACCAGCGCAGCACAGCGCTCCACGTGCCGCAGGAAGTTGTGCCCCAGCCCCTTGCCCTCGCTGGCACCCTCGATCAGACCGGGCACGTCGGCAATGGTGAAACGCACGTCCCCTGCCTGCACCACCCCCAGGTTCGGGACCAAGGTGGTGAACGGGTAATCGGCGATCTTAGGCCTGGCGGCGGACATCGCTGCCACCAGGCTGGACTTCCCGGCGGAGGGGAAACCGACCAGCGCTATGTCCGCGATGCTCTTGAGCTCGAGGACAATGTCGCTGGCGTCCCCCGGAATGCCCAGCAGGGCGAAGCCAGGCGCCTTGCGCTTCTGCGAGGACAGCGAGGAGTTGCCCAGCCCACCCTGGCCACCCTTGGCGGCCACGAACTCCGCACCCTCGCCCACCAGGTCCGCCAGCACCTGGCCGTCCTTGGTCTTCACCACGGTACCCTCCGGCACCGGGAGGATCAGGGTCTCCCCTGTCTTTCCCGCGCGCCAGTCGCCCATTCCCGGTCCGCCGTTTCCGGCGTGCCGGTGCGGGGCGTGGTGGTAGTCCAACAGCGTGGTGGTCTGGGAGGAAACGCGCAGGATGACGTCACCGCCGTCGCCGCCGTTACCGCCGTCGGGCCCGCCCAGCGGCTTGAACTTCTCGCGTTTGACCGAGACGCAGCCATGGCCACCCGCCCCGCCGGATACGTGCAATACAACCCGGTCCACAAAGCTGGCCAATGGTTTCTCCTCTTAAAGTCAACGCTTTAACGTCAACGTAAAGTCAACGCTTGAATATCTAACGCCCTCGCTGCTGCCGATTTTAGCGCCGGCCCGGGGACTGTTAAAAGCCAGTGGAGCGGACCAGGCGGCCCGCTCCACTGGGAAAAGCTAAGTTACTACGCGGTGTGTGCTGCTACTCGGCAGCAGCAGCCGCAACGATGTTCACGACGCGGCGGCCGCGGCGCGCACCGAACTCGACCGCACCGGCCTCAAGGGCGAACAGCGTGTCGTCGCCACCGCGGCCAACGCCTGCGCCGGGGTGGAAGTGGGTTCCGCGCTGGCGCACGATGATCTCGCCGGCCTTGACGACCTGGCCGCCGAAGCGCTTCACGCCCAGGAACTGCGCGTTGGAATCACGACCGTTGCGAGTGGAGCTCGCACCCTTTTTATGTGCCATTTGAAATGCCTACCTTTTTGACTGAGACGACTGGGACCGGACCGCGATCAGGCGATCGAGGTGATTTTGACCTTCGTCAGTTCCTGACGGTGGCCCTGGCGCTTCTTGTAGCCGGTCTTGTTCTTGAACTTCTGAATGACGATCTTCGGTCCACGGAGATCCTCCAGGATCTCAGCCGTTACCTTCACGTTGGCCAGGTCCTTCGCGGCAGAGGTGATCTTCTCACCATCAACCAGGAGCAAAGCGGGCAGCTCAAGGGTGCTGCCGGCCCCACCGGGGACGCGGTTCATGGTCACGAAGTCTCCGACGGAAACCTTCTCTTGGCGGCCGCCTGTGCGGACAAT
This sequence comes from Micrococcaceae bacterium, assembly GCA_035475875.1. GTDB lineage: Bacteria > Actinomycetota > Actinomycetes > Actinomycetales > Micrococcaceae > Arthrobacter_M. Next base: position 777 of record DATIMB010000252.1, on the reverse strand, counting down.
CGCGTACACCACTGGGAAACTCACTTCTCTCGACGTTTATTACAAAGTTTGCGTGCGGACCGGGCAAGAACTTGCCTGATTCCAGCCGTGCTCACGGCCCGTTTTCGCACTGTGCCTCAACGCCGTGGACCTCAATGGACCAATGCCATGGAGTCGTTGCCCTGTGTTGGCGTAAGCACCGAAGATCTAGAATACGCTAGTTTTACCTTCGGCCGCAAATGAGGCGGACTCCGGCGCACCACACGCGACGGGCGTCACAACGCCCGTCCGATCAGTTAGCCGAAGCCTTTCTAGTGTAGCGCTTGAAGGGCGCTTCCGCCGGAAGCGCTCCTGGCGAGTCGGCGCGGGCTGATGCACGGACCTCCGGTTTGGTGGTGTCTTGGCGCACCTCTTTGGGATGGCTATTCGTCCGACGACGGCGGCTGGCTGGTTTGGTGTGAGCCGCTCGACGGCGGATTCGTAAACTTGAGCCAACGGCTAGCCGCGGCTGGCCGTTGGGCGTTCCTGCATTTTGCGCTTGCCCGCTGGCCGTTATGGTCCTCTTTTTGGTCAGCGCCCGTGGCTTTTCCTCCACAGGTGTGGGTTGGTCGGGGTGGGTGCTCTTGGCGGGGTTTGTCTCTGATGCTGCCGGTTGCCGGCCGGTAGCGTCGTGGTTATGGATTCGGTGGAGCTTGAACGCAGTGCGGGGACGGCCATGCTGGCCGGTGCCCTGACCGTGTTGGAGTCCTTCACCGCCTCCTTCGCCGCCGACGCGGTGATGTTGGGCAAGGCCGAGCT
>DATIMB010000251.1:0-1781 GCA_035475875.1 Micrococcaceae bacterium | reverse complement strand
TGCATTTCCCGGCCCAGGCCCGAGTCCGAGAGCAGTTCCTGGATGTCCAGCAGCCGGCAGGAGGTGCCGTTGATGGCGTATTCGGAACCGCCGGTGCGGAAGAGGGTGCGGGAAATGGTGACTTCGCTGTAGTCGATGGGCAGCGCGCCGTCGGCGTTGTCGATGGTCAGCGACACCTGTGCCCGGCCCAGTGGCGGCCGGCCGGAGGTGCCGGCGAAAATGACGTCCTCCATCTTGCCGCCGCGCAGCGTTTTGGCGCCCTGCTCGCCCATCACCCAGGCCAGGGCGTCCACCACGTTGGACTTGCCCGAGCCGTTCGGACCCACCACGGCGGTGACGCCCGGTTCAAAGTCGAACGTGGTGGCGGACGCGAAGGACTTGAACCCCCTGACGGTCAGGCTCTTCAGGTGCAAGTGATTCGTCTCTCCTGGCTCGGGGCGATGTTCGGGGTGATGTTCGGGATGGTGTGATCGGTGCTGCGCGCAACCACCCCTAAATCTACTGCCTCCGGGGCCCGACCCCGGGCATCTGCGGCCTGTACCGGTCCGACGCCCTTGGAAAGCATGCCAAGGCACGCATATGCGCGCAGGCACTGCGGGAATGCATAGTTAATGGATATACCCGCGAGCAGTCTCCTTAGCGGGGCTCACAGCCGGACAAAACCGCCGGACGGACAGGGGCTTGACTTTGATTGGCAACGCTACATTTCGGCACAGCAACACGTCTTTACTGGCAGTGAGCAGCGTCGAGGCGCCTGTCGTCGTCCGCTCCGAAGACTTCGACCGCCATCTGGCTGCGACGCTGCGCCGGTTGCGTTTTCCCGGCCGGTTGCTGGAGCGCGTCGCCGGGGTGAGCCAGCGTCGCTGGTGGGCGCACGGCACCACGTTCGACGACGCCGCGGTGGAGGCAGGTGCCAAGGCGCTGGCTGAGTCCGGCGTTGAACCCGCCGACGTCGGGCTGCTGATTAACACCTCGGTGACCCGCCGCAACCTGGAACCGTCCGTGGCCGTGAAGGTCCACCACGAACTGGGCCTGCCGTCGTCGGCCATGAATTTTGACCTGGCCAACGCCTGCCTGGGCTTCGTTAACGGGATGACGCTGGCCGCCAACCTGATCGACTCCGGGCAGATCCGCTACGCCGTGATTGTCAACGGCGAGGATTCCCAGGCCGTGCAGGAGGCGACGCTGGACCGCCTGCAGCGCCCCGGAACCACCCGCGCGGACTTCAACCGCGAGTTCGCCACCCTCACGCTGGGCTCCGGCGCGGCCGCTGCCGTGCTGGGCCCGAGCAGCGACCATCCCGGCTCGCACCGGGTCCTCGGCGGCGTCTCGCGGGCCGGCACCGAACACCACGAGCTGTGCGTCGGCGGCGTCGAGGGCATGCACACGGACACCAAGGGTCTGCTGGAGGGCGGACTGAAGCTGGTGGTGGATGCCTGGCGGGAAGCGCAGCCGGAATGGGACTGGGGTTCGATGGACCGCTATGTCACGCACCAGGTCTCCAACGCCTACACCCAGGCCATCATCGAAGCCATTGACCTGGATCCGGACCGCGTCCCCATCACCTTCCCGCACTGGGGCAACGTCGGGCCCGCCTCGCTGCCGATGACGCTGGCCGCCCAGGCACAGTCCCTCAGCCCGGGCGACCGCGTGCTGTGCATGGGTGTGGGCTCCGGCCTGAACACCGCCATGGTGGAAATCGTTTGGTAACCGCGCCCCGGCCGCACTGGCCCGGCGTCGATCCGGCCTGGTCCCGGCACGTCGACGTCCCCTCCACCGCC
>DATIMB010000250.1:0-2665 GCA_035475875.1 Micrococcaceae bacterium | reverse complement strand
CCGCCCTGCGGCAGGCCAACCGGTTGGCCGGTAACCCGGAGGGCTCTGCCGGGCTGGAAGTGCTCCATGGTGGGCTCGGGCTCACCGCACTAACGGACCAGGTTCTCGCGGCCAGCGGCGCGCCGGTCGCCCTGTCCATCAGGGTCCCCCCTGGCCCTCCTGGTCCTCCAAACGACGATGGTGTCGTCCGGCGGCACGCGCAGTCGCGGGAGGTTCCGATGGCTGCCCCCTTCGCGCTGCTGGCGGGGGAGACCCTCGAACTGGGCCATCCGACGTCCGGGCTGCGCAGCTATCTGGCGGTCAGGGGCGGTTTCGCAGCGGCATCCGTGATGGGCAGCCGATCCACCGACACCATGTCAGGCATCGGTCCCGCTCCGCTGGCTGCCGGGATGCAGTTAGCCGTTGCGCCGGCGCCCCCGGGCAGCATCGTCGGCTCACCGGAACTCCCGCCCGAACCGCTGGCCGCCTGCATCGAACTGCGATTTATTCCGGGTCCCCGGGACGACTGGTTCGGCAAGGAGGGCTTGGCACGGTTTTGCGCGCATGAATGGCTGGTCACCGCACAGTCAAACCGGATCGGTCTGCGGCTGGCCGGAGAGCCGCTGCAAAGGGTGAAGAGCGGGGAATTGGCCAGCGAAGGGACCGTCCGCGGAGCTGTCCAGATTCCGCCGGAAGGACAGCCCGTCCTTTTTCTCGCCGACCATCCGGTCACGGGTGGTTACCCGGTTATCGGCGTGGTGGTTACCGCTGACCTGGACCTGGCGGCGCAGCTTCCGCCCGGCCACCACGTCCGCTTCATCCCCTATGAGCCAGACGCCGATACCTCACCCGATTCGCACAGCTCGTCCGGTTGCAGCAGCGCGTCCGGTTGCAGCACGGCACCCGATTCCAACGCCGCACCCGATTCAGGCGCCATGCCCAGCCAGCAAGGAAATCACGATGCATAAAGTCCTCATTGCCAACCGCGGCGAAATCGCCGTCAGGATCTCCCGTGCCTGCGACGACGCGGGATTGGAGACCGTGGCGGTCTACGCGGACGTGGACGCGGACGCACTGCACGTCGATGCCACCAGCGAGGCCTACTCACTCGGCGGCTCAAGTCCCGCTGACACCTACCTGAACGCGGGGAAGATCCTCGAAATCGCGGCGCGCTCCGGTTCAGACGCGGTCCACCCCGGGTACGGCTTCCTCTCCGAAGATGCCGACTTTGCCCAGGCCGTGCTGGACGCAGGACTGATCTGGATCGGGCCTTCCCCGGAGGCCATCCGGCTGCTGGGAAACAAGATCTCCGCCCGCGACATCGCCAAGCGCGTCGGTGCACCCTTGGCGCCCGGCAGTGAGAGTCCCGTTCAATCAGCTGCCGACGTCCTTCGTTTCGTTGAACAGCACGGCCTGCCGGTGGCCATTAAGGCCGCGTTCGGTGGCGGTGGTCGCGGCCTTAAAGTGGTCCGCGAGGGAGACAGCATTGACGAAGCCTTTGCATCAGCCGTCCGCGAATCCCGGGCAGCGTTCGGACGCGAAGAGTGCTTCGTGGAGAAATTCCTTGACCGCCCACGGCACGTAGAGGCCCAGGTCCTGGCGGATCTGCACGGCAACGTCGTCGTAGTGGGAACCCGCGACTGCTCGCTGCAGCGCCGGAACCAGAAACTCGTCGAGGAAGCTCCGGCACCCTTCCTGACGGCTGAACAGCGGGACAGCATCCACCTCTCTGCCAAGGCGATCTGCCGCGAGGCGGGGTATCACGGTGCCGGAACGGTGGAGTACCTGGTGGCCTCGGATGGGACCGTATCCTTCCTGGAGGTCAACACCCGGCTCCAGGTGGAGCATCCGATCACGGAAGAGACCTCCGGCATTGACCTGGTGGCCGCCCAACTGGCCATCGCCGACGGACGTCCGCTCCCGTGGGTGCAGGATCTTCAGCCGCACGGCCACTCCTTCGAGTTCCGCATCAACGCCGAGGACGTGGGCCGCGGGTTCCTGCCTTCCCCGGGAACGGTTGCTGAATTTCTTCCGCCGACCGGTCCGGGCATCCGCGTCGACGCCGGAGTCCGTTCCGGCAGCCTCGTGCCCGGCCAGTTCGACTCCCTGCTGGCCAAGCTCGTTGTGACCGGAACGGACCGGCAGCAGGCGCTGCGCCGTGCCCGACGTGCGCTCAAGGAATTTACTATCAACGGGGTGGCGACCGTGCTGCCGTTCCACCGGGCCGTGGTGCAGGAGCCGGCCCTGACCTCCACCGACTCCCTGGGTATCTACACGACGTGGATCGAGAACGAATTTGCCGTCAAGCTGGCACAGGACCCGGATTTCACCCCGGAGGCGCCCGACGTGCCGCGGCGAACCATCAGCATTGAGCTGGACGGAAAGCGCATCGCCCTGGGGCTGCCGGCCGCCCTACTTGACGGCTGGCGGACGGGATCAGGTTTCGGAGCGGAGCGGACCGATGCGGAAGGCGCAGACGGCGCATATGGGGGGCCCGGGGGACCGGAGGGATCCGGGGGAGACGGCCGTGAGGATCCTGCCGAATTGCGCTCCAGCATGGCCGGGACGGTGGTGAAGTGGCTCGCCGCCCCCGGGGACGTCGTCGAACAGGGCCAGCCGGTGTTGGTCCTGGAGGCGATGAAGATGGAAACTGCCGTGGCCGCCCACCGGGATGGAGTGTTGGGAG
>DATIMB010000249.1:0-7283 GCA_035475875.1 Micrococcaceae bacterium | reverse complement strand
CATGCTCGCCTGGGTGGGCGCGCTGGGTGCTCCGGTCGGATTGCTGCTGGCCGCGATGCTCTGGCGGGACGCTCCGCTGACCGCCATCTTTGGCCTGGTGGCGGTGTTCCTGATCTGCGCCGGTTACCTGATTTTCCGGCTTCCGGCCACCCGGGGCGAGGACGACGACGACGGCGCGGTCGTCTGAGCTGCGCCGCCTAGGACTACAGCCGCCTAGGACTACAGCCGCTCCGGATTACAGCAGACCGCCCCGCCCGACGGGACCGAACTGTCACCCAATTCTGATCCAGGTACCTAGGGCCGGGACCGGCTGCTGATCCTGGACAGATCCGCCGCTCCGATCATTCCCGCCCGCGGACCCAGTGCCGCCAGCGAAATCTGTGCCGCGGGACGGAAACCGCGTCCGGTGAGATTGCGGGCAAAGGCACGCCGGGCCGGCGCCACCAGCAGATCACCGGCCTCGCACAGCCCGCCGCCGATCACGAACTTCCCCGGATCAAGGGCCGCAGCGAGGTTCGCCAGTCCCAGTCCCAGCCACTCCCCGACGTCTTCCATCAGGTCGCGCGATACCGCGTCCCCAGCCAGCGCGAGTTCCGTCACGACGGCGCCGGTAATGAAGTCCACGTTTCCGTCCACGGCCCGCAGCAACTCCTGCGCCACCGGTGAGTTGGCGCGCGCCAGTTCGCGCGCTTCGCGGCCCAGGGCGTTGCCGGATGCGTACTGTTCCCAACAGCCCCGGTTGCCGCATTCGCAGCGGTGCCCCTGCGGCATGATCACCTGATGCCCAAACTCCCCCGCCAGGCCGAACCGGCCGCGCTCCACGTGCCCATCCATCACCATTGCACCGCCAATGCCGGTGCCCAGCGTGATGCAGACCAGCCGGTTTTGGCCCTGGCCGGCGCCGAAGCGCCATTCGGCCCACGCCGCGGCGTCCGCATCATTGGTCAGCACCACCCTGCGGCGCAACAGTTTCTCCAGGTTCGCGCGAAGCGGTTCGTTGCGCCAGGCCAGGTGCGGGCTGAACAGGACGGTGCTGGCGCTCAAGTCCATCCAACCGGCCGCGCCGATGCCTACCGAAGCCACGCGATGTTCGGCGGAAAGTTCGCGGACCAGATCCACAATGGTGGCCTCCACCGCCCGCGGATCGCGTCCGGGGGTCTGCCGCCGTCGTTCATCCAGCACCACCCCGCGCGCGTCCACCACGCCGGCGGCCACCTTGGTGCCGCCGATGTCGATGCCGATGGCAAGGCCGCGCCGCCCCAGGTGCTGGGGCAGGCGACGGGCCATCCCGGCCCGAGGCCGCCCGGTCCCGGCGATCCGCTGGTGCCAGGCGGCGGTGAGGTAGGTGGCGGGGCGCGGAGCCCGGCGGGGTTGGTTGTCGGCCATCCCTGCCATTCTAGTGAGCGCGGGATAAAGTTACTGACCAGTAATATGGATGCAACCACCCGACCCGGACGCCGGATAGAGTTAGGGCAACCGTTAGTGGTCCTCGGATATCAAAGGAGCTATCGTGCGAGAGTTCAGCGTACCCGCGGTGGTGGAGGTTCCACGGAGCACCAACATCACGGACCTGGTGGTCCGGCAGGCCGCCAAGGCCTCCAACCCGGCGCTCTTCGCCCGCCGGGACAGCGCCGGGGCATGGGTGGACATTACGGCTGCCGAATTCCAGCGTGACGTCATCGCCCTGGCCAAGGGCCTGATCGCCTCCGGTGTCGGACTCGGCGACCGGGTAGGCATTATGGCGCGCACCCGCTACGAATGGTCCCTGGTCGACTTCGCCATCTGGTATGCCGGCGCCGTTTCCGTCCCGATCTACGAGACCTCCTCCCCCAGCCAGGTCGCCTGGAACCTGGGTAATTCGGGCGCTGTGGCCGCCTTCGCGGAGAGCGCTTCGCACGAGAACATCATCCGCCAGGCCGCAGCCGCGGAGAACCTGACCGCCCTGGCCCACATCTGGCAACTGGACGGAACCGGCCTGGACCAGCTCCGTGAAGCCGGAAGGGACGTGGACGACGCCGAGGTGGAAGAGCGGCGCAGCGCCCACGGCCTCGATGACCTGGCCACCATCATCTACACCTCCGGCACCACCGGCCGCCCCAAGGGCTGTGAACTGACGCACGGCAACTTCGTCGAACTCTCCGAAAATGCGCTGGCCGTACTGGGCGATGTGATCCCGGAAGGTTCGCAGACCATCATGTTCCTGCCGCTGGCGCATGTGTTTGCCCGCTTCATCTCCGTCCTCACGGTGGCCGCCGGAGCCAAGGTGGCGCACACCCCGGACATCAAGCACCTGCTCGAGGACCTGCAGAGCTTCCAGCCGACCTTCATCCTGGCCGTCCCGCGCGTGTTCGAAAAGGTGTACAACTCCGCCTGCCTCAAGGCGGAAACCGAAGGCAAGGGCAAAATCTTCAACGCCGCGACGGAGGTGGCCATCGCCTACTCCCGGGCCCGGCAGACCGGTTCCATCCCCTTTCCGCTCAAGGCCAAGCACACCCTGTTCGACAGGCTGGTCTACCGGAAACTCCGCGCGGCGATGGGCGGCCACGTCCGGCATGCCGTTTCCGGCGGTGGCCCCCTGGGCGAGCGGCTGGGCCACTTCTTCCAGGGCATCGGACTGCAGATCCTGGAGGGCTACGGCCTCACGGAAACCACGGCGCCGGTCACGGTCAACCGCCCCGCCCTGATCAAGATCGGCACGGTGGGCGCACCGCTGCCCGGCAACGCGGTGAAAATAGCCGACGACGGCGAGATCCTCGCCAAGGGCGTCTGCGTGATGCGCGGCTACTTCGGCCGCGAGGACCTCAGCGCCGAAGCCTTCAGCGACGGCTGGTTCCGCACCGGTGACATCGGTGAACTCGATGCCGAGGGCTTCCTGAAGATCACGGGCCGTAAGAAGGAAATCATTGTCACCGCCGGGGGCAAGAATGTAGCCCCGGCCATGCTGGAAGACCAGATCCGCGCCGACGCGCTGGTCTCGCAATGCCTGGTGGTGGGTGAACAGCGCCCCTTTATCGCCGCGTTGGTGACCCTCGACGAGGAGGCCCTGCCCAAGTGGGCCGAGCACCACGGACTCCCGGCCTCAATCTCGCTTGAGGACGCCGTCGGCAACGCAACTGTCAGGGCAGCCGTGCAGGCCGCCGTCGACAAGGCCAACCTGTCGGTATCCCAGGCCGAGGCCATCAAGTCCTTCCGGATCGTCGCCTCCGACTTCACTGAGTCATCCGGGCACCTGACGCCCTCCCTAAAGGTCAAGCGCGCGCAGGTGCTCAAGGACTTCGAGGACGTCGTCGACGAAATGTATCTGGCCCCGAAGCCCGGCTGAGTCCTTCCTTCCTGTGTTGAGGAGCCCGGCTCACCCCTCCCCGGTGGTGACCGGGCGGACCGCTGTCGGACCCCGCTGGTAGGGTCTGTGCATGGATGAAAATGTGGGGAAGTTCATCGACGATTTTGCCGCTCTGACACACCTGGCACTGGCGGGACAGCACGGATCTTCGGCCGGGCCGCAGCTGCTGGCTACCCTCACCGAGCACCTTGGTGTCCCGGCGCAGGATCTGCCCGTGGTGGTGGAGGAGATTTCCGCGCACCGTTTCGTGGACGCGGATATTGTGCTGGCGGACACCGCAGCCGCTGATCCTGAACACCGCCTGGTGGGCATTGGCGGCGGCGACCGGCGGCACCACTCTTCGCTGAGCGACATGCTCCAGCAGTCGCAGCTGTACGGCCAGTTTCCGCTGTCGCAGCCGGACTACAGCAACCTGGCGGTCGGCCCAGACACCCAGCGCCAGGCCGTGGCGCTGGGTGTCTGGCTCTTCACCCGTTCCAGTATTCCGATGGCGGTCCTGCAGCGGCAATCCAACCGGCAGTACGGACGGCAGAACGCCGCACTTGAAGTGGTCTGCCCGGATCCTGGAGCCACTGCCGACTTCCTGGCCCACGTGCGCCGGCAGCTGCAGCGCAACAGCGTCCTGAAGGGCCAGATCGTCTCCCTGACCGTGGACCAGTACGGGTCCACCGGGGCTGGCGTCACCTTCCATGCACGCCCCGAGCTTGCTGCTTCCGACGTCATCCTGCCCGGCGACCTACTGCAAAAAGTCACCGACCACGCACTTGGCATGGCGCTCCACCGCGATTCGCTCAAGGCGCTGGGCCAGCACCTCAAGCGGGGCATCCTGCTTTACGGGCCGCCCGGGACCGGTAAAACGCATACCGTGCGCTACCTGCTCAGCCAGGGCCAGGGCACGACCGCGATTCTGCTCTCCGGCGGGTCACTGGCCTTCGTCGCCGAGGCGGCACGGATGGCCCGCGCCCTGCAGCCCGCCGTCGTCGTCCTGGAGGACTGCGACCTGATCGCCGAGGACCGAAGCTTTGGACATGGACCGCAGCCGCTGCTGTTCGAGGTGCTGGACGCGATGGACGGTCTCGACGCGGATGCCGACGTGGCCTTTGTGCTGACCACCAACCGGGTGGACATGCTGGAACGGGCGCTGGCGCAGCGGCCGGGACGGGTGGACCTGGCCGTGGAGATCCCGCTGCCGGCCCATCCTGAGCGGGTGGCACTGCTGAACCTCTACGCCCGGAAACTGGATCTCAGCGCCGAAGCCATCGGTGAGGCGGCGGCACGCACGGACGGGACCACCGCGTCCTTTGCCCGCGAGCTGGTGCGCCGAGCGGTCGTCGCCGCCGCCCTGGCCGGAACCGAGGTCCGCGATGAGCATCTCCTCAATGCGGTCGCCGAACTGATGGCCGATGGCCAGACCCTCACCCGCAGCCTGCTGGGCAGCGGATCAGGTTCCGGCACGGGCAGCGGCAGCGGATCCGCAGCCGGATTCGCCCGCGTTGGCACCCCACCGAGGTCGCATCCCGCCCCATGAACCGCAGGCAGGACGGGACTAATGGCACCGTTTCGAGATGAACCCTTGCCGAAACGTCACCAACTGTCCGGTTCAAGGTCCCCAACCAGCAGTTACCGACGTTTCGAGATGAACTGCCGTACCGAACTCCGTCCGAAAGGTCACCAACTGCTCTGAGGAATCCGGGCCCTTGCCAATGCTTGCTTGGCTTGCCCGGGGAAACCGCTGCCGGCGCTGGCTAACCGATCTTCAGGGACAACAGGGCGTTCTCCACCACCTCGGTCAGCGCCGGGTGGATCCAGTACTGCCCCCGGGCCATGCTGTGCACGTCCAGCCCGAAGTTCATGGCCTGGATCAGCGGCTGGATGAGCAGCGATGCCTCGTGGCCCATGATGTGGGCACCCAGCAGCAGCCCGCTTTCCTGCTCCGCGATGAGCTTTACTACCCCGGTGGTGTCCTCCATGGCCCAGCCATACGCGGTCGAGCCGTAGTCCTGCACGGCTGTGGCGATTCCGATCCCGTTCCGCTCACAATGATGCCGGGCCTGCGCCTCGGTCAGGCCGACGGAGGCAAGCTGCGGACGGGTGAAGACGGCGGAGGGGACATACCGGTGCTGGCTGGCCTGGAGGGATTCGGGGTGCAGCAGGTTGTGGGCCACGACTCTGGCCTCGTGGTTGGCCACGTGCTTGAGCTGGTGCCGGCTGCTGATATCGCCCAAAGCCCATACGCCGGGGACCGGATTTCCGCCGGAGAGGACACGCTGGTGCTTGTCCGCGCTCAACCGCCCGTCCGGTTCCAGGTCGAACCCTGCGGCAGCGATATTGAGCCGGTCGGTATTGGGTCGCCGTCCGGTGGCGACCAGAACCAGATCCACCTCTAGGGACAGAGGTGTCCTCGAGGAACCGGCGGTGGGGACCAATGCTGCGGAAACAGTCCCGGGCCTTTCGGCCACGGGCTGCACGGAATCCAGTTCGTAGCCGTGGTGGATGTCCCAGCGGTCCGCGACGGCGTCCTCGAAGCGGCGCGCGATCTCCGCGTCCAGCCGTTTCAGCAGGCCGCGCGAGCGGGTCAGGATGGACACCCGTGATCCGAGCGAGGAAAAGACGTGGCCGAATTCCGCCGCGACGTAGCCGCCACCGACAATCAGGACGTGACGTGGGAGTTCCCCGATGCGCATCACAGTGTCAGAGGTGTGGACCTGCGGCAGGTCCTGGCCTGCAAAGCCGGGCATGACGGGACGGGAACCCGCAGCGACCACGATGTTCTCCGCGGTGATGTCCTCGCCCCCGGCGGTGCGGAGCGAACGCGGGCCGGTGAATTCCACGTTTTCCGGGAAAAGGGTGACGTTTGGGTTCCCGTGCTGCCGGTACTCCATCCCGCCGGCGGAAATGGCATCGATCCGTTCAAAGATGCGGTCCCGGATCTCCCGCCACCGCACGTTGCGGAGCTCCAGGTCCACGCCCAAGGGCCCGGCTTCCCTGGCGGCCGCGGCCAGATCCGCGGGGTAGACGAACATCTTGGTGGGGATGCATCCGACGTTCAGGCAGGTTCCGCCGAAGGTGCCGCCGTCGATAATGGCCACCTTCCGGCTGCCCCACTCCGGCCCGGGCAGTGAGTTGCCGGAGCCTGAGCCGATGATGGCCACGTCGAAGTGTGCCATGGTCAGCCCGCCTGCAGTTCATCCACCACCAGGGCGGCCAGCTCGACGACGGCGGCCCGGGTGGCCGGCCGCAGCGCGTCCAGCCGGACGCGGGAACCCTCCGCCAGGTGCCGGTCATAGGGGATCCGCAGGACGTTGCGGACCCGGGACCGGAAGTGGTCCTCGATTTCGTCGATGTTGACCTCGGTGCCCTCACCGCCGGACATGTTGATCACCACGATGGCCTTCGCCACCAGGTCGTGCCGGCCGTGCGCCTCCAGCCAGGAGAGCGTCTCGGAGGCCAGCCGCGCCTCGTCCACGCTGCCACCGGAAACCAGCACGACGGCGTCGGCCTTCTCCAGCGTGCCGGCCATCACCGAGTGCACCATGCCGGTACCCGAATCCGTCAGCACGATCGAGTAGTAGCGTCCCAGGATATCCGTCACGGCCCGGTAGTCGGCGTCGTCGAAGGCGTGTGCGACGGCCGGATCCGTGTCCGAGGCGAGTACGTCCAGCCGGGAGCCTTCCCGCGCCACGTAGTGCGAGAGCTGGGAAAAGGAGCTGACGTCGAAGCGGTCATTCACCAACTGGCGGGCGGTAAAGTCGGCACGTCCCGGCGAACGGTCGGAGAGCGTCCCGCGGTCCGGGTTGGCGTCCATTGCTATCACCCGGTCTTCGCGCAGGTCCGCCAGGGCCATGCCCAGCAGCGTGGTCACGGTGGTTTTGCCGACGCCTCCCTTACGGGAGAGCACGGGGACGTAGCGCGTGCGCTGACCCAGCCGGACGGCGATGCG